>JBBQBW010000435.1:0-3229 GCA_038318025.1 Burkholderiales bacterium
CAACCGCGCCGCCGGGGAGCCCGAGGCGATGCAGCAGGCCAAGAGCGAGGACGAGAAGCTGGAGTAGCGCGGTGCAACGCGCGAAGTGCCATCATGGCGCCTCAATAACCCCATGGAAACCCGCATGATCGACTGGCTGCCCAGCGCCCCCATCCTCGCCATCGCCTGCGCGGTGCTGTTCGCGATCTGCGCCTTCCTGGTGCTGATCCTGTGGTCCACCAAGACCCACCGCGACCCGCACATCCACGTGAAGTGCGATGCGCCCATCGCGGACCTCACCCTGTCGCTCGCCGGGCTCACCCACGGCATGGTGGTCGAGGGCAATTCGGTGGAGATCATCAAGAATGGCGCGTTCTTCAAGCGGGTGATGGCCGAGATCGCGTCGGCAGAGAAGTCGGTCCACTTCGAGACCTTCCTGTGGAAGGCCGGCAAGCTTGGCGAGGACGTGACCGAGGCGTTCTGCGAGCGTGCGCGGGCGGGCATTCCGGTACGCGTGCTGGTGGACGCGAACGGGTGCGGCGGCATGGGCGACGACGCCTGCCGGAAGATGGTGGCGGCGGGCGTGAAGTTCGCACGTTTCCATCCGTGGAAGCTGCGCAACATCGGCGTGATGAACGAGCGCGACCACCGCAAGATCCTGGTGGTCGATGGCCGCGTGGCCTTCGTGGGCGGCCATTGCATCGTCGACACCTGGGATGGCGAGGGCCAGGACAAGGAGCATTATCGCGACATGTCGGTGCGGCTCGAGGGTCGGGGGGTGCACCAGGTGCAGTCCGCCTTCAGCGAGAACTGGGTCGGGACCACCAGCGAGCTCTTCGCCGGCGAAGCCTATTTTCCGGAGATCGAGAAGTGCGGTGACCTGGCGATCCACGTGGCGCGGGTGAATCCCGCCGGCTCGGCGCCCGCGGTGAAGATCCTCCACCACATGGTGATCTGCACCGCGAAGAAGCGGCTATGGATCCAGAACCCGTACTTCCTGCCGGAGCCCGAGGCGATCGACGCGATGGGAGAAGCGGTCAAGCGCGGCGTCGACGTGCGCGTGATGGTGCCCACCATGGAGGCTTCTGACATGCCGCTGGTGCAACAGGCGGCGCACCGAAACTTCCAGCGCCTCCTCGACGCGGGGGTGAAGATCCTCGAGTTTCCGACCACGCTGCTGCACCAGAAGACCATGGTCGTGGACGGCGTGTGGAGCGCAGTGGGCAGCACCAACTTCGACGATCGCTCCTTCGAGATCAACGACGAGATCACCATCGGCATCCTGGGCGAGGAATTCGACAGGCAGATGGAGGCCTCGTGGCACAAGGACGCGAAGGCGTGCAAGGAGATCGATCCGAAGGAGTGGCCCAAGCGCGGGCTGAAGCGCCGGGTGATGGAGCACTTCTGGTACCTGTGGAACGAGATACTCTGACCGAAGCGAAGCGCCCCGCGATTGCGGGGCGCTGCGTTCAATTCTTCTGGTAGACGTTGAAGGTGGCTGGTGGACCGCCGCCGCCATCGGGCTTCTTCAGCTGGAAGCTGGTGGTCCCGAGGAGGGTGTAACCGGCAGGAGCGGTGGCCCCGACAGGCAGCAGCACCAGGGCCCCACGCACCAGGCCTTCACCCGCGGGGCCGGTCGGCCCGGCCGGTCCGGTGGCACCGGGAGAACCGGCGACGCCCCGAGGTCCTGCCGGTCCTTGCGGGCCGGCGGGGCCAGTGGCGCCCACGGGCCCTTGCGGTCCGGGAGGGCCCGGCGGCCCGGCGATCACCGAGGGCGCGGAAACGTAGATGTCCACCGTGTCGGGCGTGCTCATCGCGCCTCCTCCCATGGTCACGATGAGCGAAAAGGTGAGCTTCACCGTCCCCGTGGTCACGCCCGGCGCGATGAACGAGGGCTGCGAAGGCGGCGTGCCGACGAAGTTGAGGATCACCGGCGGCCCATCAATCTGCGACCACGCGTAGGCGATGGAGGTGCCGGTGCTCACGGTGCCGTCGAGCAGCACGAGCTCGCCCGCGACCACGGCCTGGTCCGGACCGGCGTTGGCGACCAGCGGCGGGGGCGTCACGATGCCAGCGGCCACGTACGGCGGCAGCCCGCTGATGTTGCCCCCCGGGCCGAAGTTGCACACGAGCGAGTTGGGAAACGCGAGCCCGGGGCACGAGCTGCGTCCGCAGCCCACGGCCGTCGTGTCGGCCCACACGAGCTGCGTGTAGTGGCCGCAAGTCGAGCCCGAGCAGGTGTTCGTAGCGAGGTTGTAGTCATTGCGTTCGGCCGCCCAGAGGTTCACGGCCTGCTGCAGGTTAACCGCCACGCTGCTCGCGAACAGGTTCTCGCCCACGTAGACGTAGCCTGCCACGCCCGTGCGGCTCGCGATGGGGCTGTGCGAGAGAAGGGTGCCGCCGTCGCTGGTGCAGCTCTGAGCCCATCCCTGCGCCAGCGACTCGAGCGCGCTGTCCCAGACCAGCATCGGCATCACCTGGGCGGGCGGCGAGACGTTCGCGCGCACGGCGTTGATCGCACCGAGGAGCGTGGATTTCTCGACCGAGGTGAGCGGCTGGGCAGCGACGTGGAACGCGGCGAATCCGAGGAAGGCGCAAACGGCCGCGATGCGGGAGGAGGTTCTCAGCACGCTGTTTGCGCGCCGCCGCGCATTCAGTCGAAGGACGCACAAGAATCCCTCCCACCAGGCACAAAACCAAACTAACACCAACCAGTGCGAACCTGCCCGTAAGCAGGCTCGCGGCATCACTGGCAAATCGCGAAGGAGCTCAGTTCACCCCGAAGCGCCGCGTCGCCGCCGGCCGGTCGTTGACCGAGATCTCCACCTGGTAGTCGCCGGGCTTCCAGCCGCCGCCCGGATTCGCCACGTGGAACTCGTGGACCCCGGGACCGGAAGCGACGATGGTCTGCACATCCTCCTTCACCAGGTTCGCCTTGCCATTGGCCACCTCGCTCCAGCGCGCCTTCAGCAGCACCTGCCCCGCGCCGCTGGTCTCGATCGCGACATACACCGTGTCCTTGGCGGTGATGGGCCCGGCGGCGGCGTCGATCCGGCCATCGGCCCCGAGCTTCTTGCCGACCGCGATGTTGTCGACCGCGACGGGCGGCAGCGGCGGCGGGTCGGGCAGGTTGCGACGTGTCGGCACCGGGGTGGGCTCGAGGGCGGTGACCGCCGGTGCCGCAGCCTTCTTGGCGGGAGCGACGGGGGCAGGCTTGGGAGGCTCGTCCCTGCCGCAGGCGGCAAGCGTC
>JBBQBW010000436.1:0-3224 GCA_038318025.1 Burkholderiales bacterium
GTACACCGGGCGCCCGATCTGCTTGGGCACGTAGTAGTACATCATCCCCAGGAAGCCGGCGGTCAGGAAGAACCCGACCGCGTTATGTCCGTACCACCACTGGATCATCGCGTCCTGCACCCCGGCATACGCCGAGTACGACTTCCAGAAGGTGACCGGCATCGCGGCGCTGTTCACGATGTGCAGCAGCGCCACGGTGAGGATGAACGCGCCGAAGAACCAGTTGGCGACGTAGATGTGCGAGACCTTGCGCACCGCGAGGGTGCCGAAGAACACCAGCGCGTACGCCACCCACACCACCGCGATCAGGATGTCGATGGGCCACTCGAGCTCGGCGTACTCCTTGCCCGAGGTGATGCCGAGCGGCAGCGTCACCGCCGCCAGCACGATCACCAGCTGCCAGCCCCAGAAGGTGAAGGCGGCGAGGCGGTCGGAGATGAGGCGCACCTGGCAGGTGCGCTGCACGACGTAATAGGAGGTCGCCATCAGCGCACAGCCGCCGAAGGCGAAGATCACGGCGTTGGTGTGCAGCGGGCGCAGCCGCCCGTAGGAGATCCAGGGGATGCCGAAGTTGAGCTCCGGCCACAGCAGCTGCGCGGCGATGATGACGCCCACCAGCATTCCGACCACGCCCCACACGACCGAGGCGAGGGCGAACTGCCTCACCACCGTGTAGTTGTACGTTCCCTGCGATTGCATCTTCCGCCCTCGGCGATTTCCAATGCTGGAATGCTAGGGGGCGGGGTTGGGCGGGACTTGATTCAGGTCAAGCCGGTGGCGGATCGTGGTTGGCGGGTGATTGCGGTGGGGGCTGGCGGTGGCACCTCGCGCCAGCCGCCGACAAAAAAACCCCGGGACAATGTCACCGGGGCTGGGTCGATGCGGCGACTAAACTAGTACCGGACCACGCGGCAGCGGTTGAAGTCGAGGTCGCCCTGGTACTCGCCACGGCGCACCTCCTCGAAGTGGCCCGCGCGCGGGTTCCAGCACTCTTCGCGCCGATCGCGGTAGTCGCGGCGATCGTAGAGGGAGCCGCGGGCCACCGGGCGGTCGATGTAGACCGGGCGCTCCACGTAGTAACTGCCGGATGGGCGGCACTGGCTCCAGTCGAGGTCGTCCTGCACTTCCCCGATCCGAACGCCCTCATAGTGGCCGGCGCGCGGATTCCAGCATTCCTGTTCCCCGCGCCATTCCGGCGTGCGGTCGGGCCATGCAGGGACGTAGTAGCGTTGGGCAGAGGCGGTGGTGGCGGCGGCGAGCAGCGACACCGCAGCGAGGGTGGCAAGTTTGTTCATGGCGGGCTCCGTTTCGTCGGTCGATGGAGTTACGACCCCGAAGCGGCGGTGCAGTTGCATACGCCCCATGGCAGCACGGAGCAGGGGTGTAGGCGCAATCCTTCCGCGGCTGCGCTCGATCGCTATGCACGCGCCGGAAGCGCCAGCGCCGAAAGGTGGAGCATCTCGTACTCCTCCCCGGTCTCGCCGACGATGCGCAAACCCAGCCGCTCGTACAGGTGGCGCGCCGGGTTGGCGAAGAGCACCGACAGGGCGAGCGGCACGCCGTCGCGCCGGCTTTCCTCCACCAGCTGGGAGATCAGCGCCGCCCCCAGGCCCGCTCCCTGGGCGGCGGGGGCCAACTGGAATTGCAGCACCTCGCGGCGGGCGGGCTCGCGCGCGAGCTTGATCATTCCCACCGCCTCGCCCGCGCGCACGATCACCTGCACGCACTCGAAGCGCAGCATCACGCGCGCCAGGTGCTCCGCTTGCGTCAACACCGAGCCCGCCACGACGAGGTGCGGGTGCATCACCTCGCGGCGCAGCGCCAGCAGGAACGGCACGTCGGCCTGCGTTGCCGAGCGCATCGTCACGCCGGCAAGCGCCGCCGAGTCGGGCGGCGCGGGCAGCGCCTGCATCTCGCGCTCCACCCAATCATCGCGGTTGAGCTCATAGCGGTCCTCGCCGCGCTCGAGGCCGGCGGGGCTCCAGCCGGCCGCGCGGTAGAGGCGCTCAGCGCGCGTGCCGGGGTCGGTGGTGAGCCAGGCGGTCGCTACGCCCTGGGCGAAGAGCCAGTCCATCATGCGCCGGTGCAGCGCGCGGCCGTGGCCCGCGCCCTCGCGATCCGGATCCACGAACAGCGCCCAGATGCTGGAGCGCGCGCGATCCGCGATGGCGAAACCGGCGATGGCGCCATCGTGCTCCGCGACCCAGCCGCGGCCGCGCGTGGCCAGCATCGGCACGTAGTGGTCCGGCTGGACGGCAAGCGGATCGGCGAGGCGGTTCTCGCGCACCGCCATGCGGATGCGATGCATGGCGGGAATGTCGCCTGGGGTCGCCACGCGAACCCTGGGTTCTACCACCCTCACGCTCGCAGGTAGGGCGCGGCCCAGCCGAGGCCCGCGGAGGTGCCCGCGCGTGGGCGGTATTCGCACCCGATCCACCCGTCGTAGCCGAGGGAATCGATGAGGTCGAAGAGGTATGGGTGGTTCAGCTCGCCCACGTCGGGCTCGTGGCGCTCTGGCACGCCCGCGACCTGCATGTGGCCCACCCCGGCGATGTAGCGGCGGATCTTCACCGCGAGGTCGCCCTCGACGATCTGGCAATGGTAAAGGTCCATCTGCACCTTGATGTTGGGGGCGCCGGTTTCGGCGCACACGGCGTGGGCCTGGTCCTGGCGATTGAGGAAGAAGCCCGGAATGTCGCGGGTGTTGATGGGCTCCACCACCACGGTGATGCCCTCGGGGAGTGCTGCGCGCGCGGCGTGGGCGAGGTTCTCCACGTAGGTTGCGCGATGGCGCGCGGGGTCCTCGCCGGGCGAGATGAGGCCCGCCATCACGTGCAGGCGCTGGTTGCCGATGACGCGCGCGTACTCGAGGGCGAGGTCGATGGAGCGCCGGAATTCCTCCTCCCGGCCGGGGCGGGAAGCCAGGCCTCGCTCGCCGCGTGCCCAGTCGCCGGGCGGCGCGTTGAAGAGCGCCTGGGTGAGGCCATGGGCGTCGAGCCGCGACCTGATCTCGGCCGCGGGATGCTCGTAGGGGAACAGGAACTCCACGCCGCGGAAGCCATCCTTCGCCGCGGCCGCGAAGCGGTCGAGGAAGGCGTGCTCGTTGTACATCATGGTGAGGTTGGCTGCGAGTCGCGGCATGCTCTCTTCCGTGGGTTACCAGCGCGCGCCGAACGCGTGGCGCAGTTCCTCGATGGCGGCACCGGAGAGCGGCGTAGCGTCGC
>JBBQBW010000437.1:0-3213 GCA_038318025.1 Burkholderiales bacterium
CGTAGCCCTCGCCCCACCAGCCGTCGAGCACCGAGAGGTTGATGACGCCGTTGAAGCCGGCCTTCATGCCCGAGGTGCCCGAGGCCTCCAGCGGGAAGATGGGGTTGTTGAGCCACACGTCCACGCCGGACACCAGGCGCCGCGCGAGGCGCAGGTCGTAGCCCTCCACCAGCAGGAAGCGGCCCTCGAACTCCGGCATGTTGGAGATCTGCACGATGCGGCGCATGAACTCCTTGCCCGGCTCGTCGGCGGGGTGCGCCTTGCCGGCGAAGAGGAACAGCACCGGGCGCTCGCTCTCGCTCACGATCTCGCGCAGCCAGTCGAGGTTCTGGAACAGCAGGGTGGCGCGCTTGTAGGTGGCGAAGCGGCGCGCGAAGCCGATGGTGAGGACGTTGGGGTTCGAGGGATCGGCAAACTTGAGCATTCGGTCCAAGTGCGCCTCGCTGCCGTGGTTGCGGTAGTGCTGCTCGCGCACCCGCTCCCGCACCAGCTCGAACATGCGCGACTTCAAGTGCTGGCGGATCGACCAGAACACGTGGTCGGGCATCGCGAGGATGCCGTCGAGGCTCTTCGGCTCGCCGAGGCGCCGGTTCCAGCCGCTGCCGATGAAGCGGTCGAACGCTTCCGCCATTTCGGGGGCGAGGAAGCTCGGCGCATGCACGCCGTTGGTCACGTAGGTGATCGGGTTCTCCTGCTCCGGCACCTCGGGCCACAGGTCGCTCATGATCAGCGCCGAGACGTCGCCGTGGATGCGGGACACGCCGTTCATGAAGCTGCTGCCGCGCGCGGCGAGCGCGGTCATGTTGAAGTCGTGGTGCCTGGGCGTGCGGCCCAGGGCCTGCAGCGTCTCGCGCGGCATGCCGAGCTCGCCCATGTAGCGGTGGAAGTAGCGGTCCATCTTCTCGGGCGCGAAATGGTCGTGGCCCGCTGCCACCGCCGTATGGGTGGTGAAGATGGTGTTGGCCGCCACCGCTTCAAGGGCGCTGTCGAGGTTCAGGCCCTGCTTCATCAGGGCGCGCATGCGCTCCAGCACCAGGAACGCGGCATGTCCCTCGTTCATGTGGAACGCGGTGGGCTTGATGCCCATCGCCTCCAGCGCGCGGAAGCCGCCCATGCCGAGCACGATCTCCTGCTGGATGCGCGTGTCGCGGTCGCCGCCGTAGAGGCGGTGGGCGGTGGCGCGGTCCTCGGGGCGGTTGCTCTCGAGGTCGGTGTCAAGGAGGTAGAGGGTGATGCGCCCCACGCGCGTCTCCCACAGCTTGCAGCGCACGTCGTGCTCGCCGAACTCCACCGTCACTTCCAGCGGCGTGCCGTCGCCGCGCTTCACCGCGGTGATGGGCAGGTCGCCGAAGTCGTTGTCGTTGTAGACCGCGTGCTGCGTGCCTTCCTCGTCGATGATCTGCTGGAAGTAGCCCTGGCGGTACAGCAGGCCCACCGCTATGAACGGCAGCGACATGTCGCTCGCGGTCTTGCAATGGTCGCCGGCGAGGATGCCCAGGCCCCCGGAGTAGATCGGCAGGCTCTCGTGGAAGCCGAACTCGGCGCAGAAGTACGCGATGAGGTCGTCGCCGCCGAGCTTGGGGCCGGGGCCGCTCTCGCGCCGCGGCGGGCGGCCGTGGTACGCATCGTAGGTGGCGAGCACGCGGTCGAAGTCGTGCAGGAACACCGGGTCCTGCGCCGCTTCGGCGAGCTTGTGCTGGTCCACGCCCTTCAGCAGCGCCTTGGGGCTGTGGCCGGTGGCCTCCCACAACGCGGGGTCGAGGCGCGCGAAGAGCGAGCGCGTCGGGCGGTCCCAGCTGAAGTAGAGGTTGTTCGCCAACTCCTCGAGGCGCGCGAGCTCGCGCGGAAGCGTGGGGACGACGTGCAGGGAGTGCGCGGTGCCGGGGCGATCCATTCGCTCTTTGTCGGTTTCGGGTTGGCGAGCGGGAGATTGTGACGCAGAAGCGGGGCGGCGAGTTCGTCACCGGCGCGAAGGGCCATCCGCCGGAATTTTTTTCCGGGTTGCGCTGCGGGCATAATTTCTATTATTCGGGAAATATGAAGCCAGGCTGTCTTCGGCCGCGACGCGCTCGGCGGCTATTCGCTTGCGTTCCGGGCGAAACGCCAGCGCCCGAGGCCGCCTCGCATGGTTAAGAGGCGATGGTTCCGGTGCCGGCACAAGCGCCCTCCGTACCCAGGAACGTGAAGCCGCGCCGTCGAGCGCGTCCCTGCATCGGCTGCCGGGCGTCGCACCTGCGAAGTCGAGGCGGACGCGGCCGCCGACGCCGGGGATCGTGACGGCCTGCGCCGAGACCAGCAACGACTCCGGCAAGAAGTGCTCACAGACCCCGGACATGGCGAACTTGCGCCAGAAGGTGGCCGCGAATTCGCCGCCCCAGCGCTGCCGCTCGCTGCGCCACGTGAGCCGCTGCAGCGTGCGGACGACACTTCGGCCGGCGACAGTCTGGCCCGTCAGGTTCGAGCCGGAAACCTGTTCTGACCCCCTTGTCGAAAAGAAAGGCCGCCCCGGGGGCGGCCTTGATGCGGTGCGACTGCTGGTTGTTGATTCTTGGTATCGGTTACTGGCAGGCCTCGCAATCGGGGTTGTCGATGGAGCAGAACTTGGCTTCCTCGGCGGAACCCTCGCCCGCCGAGGCGGCGCCCATCGCGCCCTGGCCGCCGGAGGCGCTCACCGCGTTCAGCTCGCCGCCCGTGCCGGTGGATTTCTCCGCCGCGGTGGCCGCGAGCGTGCGCAGGTAGTAGGTGGTCTTGAGCCCGCGCAGCCAGGCGAGCTTGTAGCAGTCGTCCAGCTTCTTGCCCGAGGCGCCGGCCATGTAGATGTTGAGCGACTGCGCCTGGTCGATCCACTTCTGGCGGCGGGCGCCGGCTTCCACCAGCCAGCGCGGCTCGACCTCGAACGCGGTGGCGTAGAGGCTGCGCACTTCCTGGGGGATGCGGTCGATCTTGCCGATCGAGCCGTCGAAGTGCTTGAGGTCGTTGACCATCACCGGGTCCCACAGGCCCATCTTCTTGAGATCGCGCACCAGCGACTCGTTCACCACCGTGAATTCGCCCGACAGGTTCGACTTCACGAACAGGTTCTGGTAGTTGGGCTCGATCGAGGCCGAGACACCGATGATGTTGGAGATGGTCGCGGTCGGGGCGATGGCCACGCAGTTGGAGTTGCGCATGCCGTGCTCCTTGATGCGGGCGCGCAGCGCGTTCCAGTCCATC
>JBBQBW010000438.1:0-3210 GCA_038318025.1 Burkholderiales bacterium
AGGTCCATCTCGGCGCTGGACAGGCGCAGCACGAAGGGACCTTCGGTTGCTCGCGCGACCGGGGCTTTCGGCGCGCTCTTCGCCGCCGCGGTCGCGCGCGGAGCCGGCGCAGCCTGGGCCGGTGCGGCAGCAGCAGGCGCCTGGGGACGCGGGGCGTTCTCGGCGGGCGGTGGCGCCTGGGACCGCGTCGGAGGTTCCGCGGCGCGCCGTTGCGACGGGCGGGGAGCGGCGGGCTCCGGCTCCGGTGCTGCGGACGCTACCTTTGGCGCAGTGGGGGCGGCCGGAGGTGTCGCGGCCGCGAGCTCGCGCGTTGCCGCGACGCGCGGCTTGCGGCCGGTCGCGAAGTTGCGCAAATCCGGAAGCGCGACCGCGGTCCCCGCGGCGAGCGGTTGCGCGTCGCCCGCGGCGGCGAGCGCCGGGTTGGCGTCCACCAGCGCCTGCAGGTAGAGGGCGCGTGCATTCGCATCCTTGGGGAAAACCTTGCGTGCGATGCTCGCGAGGGAGTCGTCGGTCCGGGCCGCAAGGGTCGCCGCCACGGTGACTGGCACCGATGGCGCTCGCACCCGGCCCGGGGGGTCGAGCAGGACCGCGTACTCGCGGCCCGCCCCGGCTTCACGGCCCGGGCATGCGACGGCGAGCTGCAGCGCTGCCGCCGGCACTTCCACCGGGGCCTTGCTGCGGATTCGCAGCGCCGCGCCGCTAGCGGAGCGCTCGAGCGTCATGTCGAGCTTCACGCCGGCCGGAAGCGCGGCCACGCTGGAGATGTAGAAGCAGGCGGCCTCGAAGCGTTCGCCTGGCTGCGCGACGATCGGCACGCGCAGGTCGAGGGGTTGGCCGAGCGCGGAGCGCACCTCGATGTTGCCGAGGGCGAGGGCGCCGGCCATGGCAGGCACGGCTGCAAGCGCCACGCCTGCTGCCCGAATTCGCCATCGCATCGCCGGAAAGGGCGCCATGGGGCCGGTCAGGTCTTGCGCCCGATCCGGCGGGTGCGCAGCCTCAGGGCTTGCACGCCTCGTCCATCTCGCGCTTGCTCTTGACCCGCCCGGCGGCGATCTCGTCGTCGTTCATCAGCTCGCGCTCTCCCTGGGCGTTGTACTTGATGATCTTGCCGCCGTCCTGGTAGTGCTGGTAGGCGACCTTGGCCGTGTTGCAGTTGGCTTCCTTGTCCTGCGCGGCCTTGGCACTCTCGTCGGCCTTCTTTCCCTTTTCCTTCTGGGCGTCGCGGGCCTTCTGCAGCTCCTTGTCGCGCTCGAGGTACGACTTGGGTGCGGCACTGGGAGGCGCGGGCGGCTGCACGCGCACCGTCTCGCTCTTCGCGGAGGCGGGCGGCTGGTCGGTGTAGACGGTCTTGCCGTCCTTGTCGGTGTACTTGTAGAGCTGCGCTCCGACAAGAGGTGCCAGGGCGAGCCCGAGGGCGATGACGATGAGGCGCTTCATTCGATTCTCCTTTCGATGCGCGCGGCGCAAGCCGCGCTTCACTTCACCGCGGGATAGGCCAGCTGCTCGAGGCCCAGCTTCGCCAACTCGCTCGCGTTCCGGGAGTGCCGGACCGCGGTTGCATGATCCTTCGCCGCCACGGCCTGGCGGGCGGCGATGAGGTCCTCCCACGCGCGTTGCCACAGCGCGCGCCGCGCGCGGGCGCGCTGCACGTCGGTTTCCGCCTGGGCCAGCAGGGCGCGCGCTTCCTCGGCGCGCGCGTCGACCGTGGGGGCCGCGGGTGGCGTTGGGGCTGGCGCCACCACCACTGCAGGCGCAGGCGGCGCGGGCGCTTCCACCACCGGCTGGGGGCTCGCGCAAGAGGCGACGAGAAGCCCCAGACCCCCTCGCCAAATTGTTGAAGTTTCAAGCATTTACGATACCTTATCGAGATTCGACACGAGCGTCAATGAACGCTTCAACCGGGGTTCCGGTGGACACCTGCGGTTGTGGGGGGGTCGTCCGATCGGTATAATTTCGTTTTGAGACGAGGGTAATTCATGCGCGTCATCCAAAAGGCGCTCACTTTCGACGACGTCCTGCTCGTTCCCGCCCACTCCAGCGTCCTCCCCCGCGAAGTCCAGCTCGCCACTCGCCTCACCCGCACCATCCAGTTGAACATCCCGCTGCTGTCGGCCGCCATGGACACGGTGACCGAGGCGCGGCTCGCCATCGCGCTCGCCCAGGAGGGCGGCATCGGCATCGTCCACAAGAACATGTCGCCCCAGGCGCAAGCCGCCGAGGTCGCCAAGGTGAAGCGGTTCGAAAGCGGCGTGGTGAAGGATCCCATCACCATCTCGCCCGAGATGACGGTGCGCGAGGTCCACGAGCTCACCCGCAAGCACCACATCTCCGGCCTGCCGGTGCTGGACGGCCAACGTGTCGTCGGCATCGTCACCAACCGCGACCTGCGCTTCGAGGACAACCTCGACCAGCCAGTGAAGAACATCATGACCCCGCGCGACAAGCTGGTCACGGTGAAGGAGGGCGCCACCCTGGAGGAGGCCAAGGGCCTCATGCACCGCCACCGCCTGGAGCGCGTGCTCGTCATCAACGGCGACTGGGAGCTGAAGGGTCTCATGACCGTGAAGGACATCATGAAGTCCTCGGAGCACCCGAATGCCTGCAAGGACTCGTTCGGCCGGCTGCGCGTGGGTGCGGCGGTCGGCGTGGGCGAGGGCACCGAGGAGCGCGTCGCGGCCCTGGTTGAAGCGGGCGTGGACGTGATCATCGTCGATACCGCCCACGGCCACGCGCAGGGAGTGCTCGACCGCGTGAAGTGGGTGAAGAAGACCTTCCCGCAGCTGCAGGTGGTGGGCGGCAACATCGCGACCCGCGATGGCGCCAAGGCGCTGGTGGACCACGGCGCCGACGCGGTGAAGGTCGGCATCGGCCCGGGCTCCATCTGCACCACGCGCATCGTGGCGGGTGTGGGCGTGCCGCAGATCACCGCGATTCAGAACGTGGCCGATGCGCTGCGCGATTCGGGCATTCCCTGCATCGCCGACGGCGGCATCCGGTATTCCGGCGACATCGCCAAGGCGATCGCGGCCGGCGCCTCGAGCGTGATGCTCGGCAGCCTCTTCGCCGGAAGCGAGGAGGCGCCCGGAGACATCGAGCTCTTCCAGGGCCGCTCGTACAAGAGCTATCGCGGCATGGGCTCCATCGGCGCCATGCAGAAGGGTTCCTCGGACCGCTATTTCCAGGACGCCGAGAACAACGCCGACAAGCTGG
>JBBQBW010000439.1:0-3204 GCA_038318025.1 Burkholderiales bacterium
GGCAATCCTCGTCTCCTCGCTGGTGGGCCATTCGCTCGATGCGCTCGCCACGGGGCTTCCGACGCTCGCCGTCACCCACGACTACTTTCCGTACTGCCCCGCGATCAACCTCCATTTCGGGTCCACGTGCACCACCTGCGACGCGACGCGCATCGCCGCCTGCCACGCCGACAACCCCGACTACAACGCGTTTCCCGGCTTTACGCCCGAGGATCGCGCCCAGGTGCGCGAACGCTACGTGGAACTGGTGCAGGGCCCGAACGTGACGCTGGTCGCGCCGAGCCGTTCCGTCCCGGAAAACCTGAGGCGCCTGGATGCGCGCTTCGACCGCGTGCGCTTCGAGGTGGTGCCCCACGGCAGCGACGAGGCGCTGGTGCCGCAGTCCGCGCCCGAGCCCTCCCGCACGGACCGGCTGCGCGTGCTGGTGTTCGGGCAGATGTCCCATGCCAAGGGGCTGCGCATGCTCGAGGAGGCGTTGCCGGAGCTCGGCCAGTTCTGCGAGCTCTACCTGCTGGGCGCGGGCGAGGTCGGGGAGCTCTTCCGCCACCAGCCCCACGTCCACGTGGTCGCGCGCTTCGACCGCCAGGACCTCGCGGCCCACGCGGCAAGCATCAATCCCCACGTGGGGCTCCTGGCGAGCGTGGTGGAGGAGACTTTCAACTACGCCTTGTCCGAGCTCTGGATGCTGGGCGTGCCGGTGCTGGCCACCCGCCGCGGCAGCTTCCCCGAGCGCATCGCCGAGGGCGAGACCGGTTACCTCTTCGAGCCCACGGCGCCGTCCCTGGTGCAGGCGCTGCAGGCCATCGACGCGGATCGCTACACCCTCGCCGCCATCCGCGCCCGCGTGTCCGGCATCCCGCAACGGGGCGCGAGGGAAATGGTGGATGACTACCACCGACTCCTGCCGCTCGGGCCCCCGGCGCCGCGGCGAGCGGCCGCGCCCGCGGGCCACGGCATGGAGCGCGCGATGGCGGCCCAGGCGATCACCGCTGCGGGCCTGTGGAAGGACCTGAAGGCCACCAGCCTGCAGCTGGCGCTGGTGTCGGAGGCAAGGGAGCGCGCGCAGAAAAGCTACGACGAGGATCGGTCCAACGCGCGGCAGCACATCACCGACCTCGAGCGCGAGGTGGTGAAGCTGCGCGCGGAGCTCACCGCCCACCAGCGGGCGATCGGGGATTCCGACGCGCGCGCGGGCACGCTCGCCGCGCACCTCGCCCACTCGGAGTCGCGGCTCGCGGAGCTCCATGCCTCGACCAGTTGGCGCGTGTCGGCGCCGGTGCGGGCCGCTGGCCGCCTCGCGCGGCGCATGCGCCTGCTGAGGGAGAGCACGCGGGGACTGCTTCGGCACCCTGACGGCGTGCGCGTGAACGTGCAGCGCCTCGGACGCGCGTGGCGGGGCGGCGGGATGCTGGAATTCAAGAAGACCCTGCTGCGCCTCATTCCCGCCGCCGACCGCGGCGACGCGTGGCTCGAATACCGCCGGGCCGTCGAGCGCACGGTGCGCCCGCGGGTGCGCCAGGCGGTGGCGGCCATGGAGCGGCGCCCGCGGGTCAGCGTGATCGTGCCGACCTACAACACGCCGGAGCCGATGCTGCGCGCGATGCTGCTCTCGGTGGAGGAGCAGCTCTATCCCGAGTGGGAGCTGTGCGTCGCCGATGACGGCTCGAGTGAGCCCCACGTCGCCAGGGTGCTGAAGGAATTTGCGGCGCGCGAGCCGCGTATCAAGCTGCACCTCGGGGATGCCAACCGCGGCGTCTCCCATGCCTCCAACCGGGCGCTCGCCATCGCGGGCGGCGACTTCGTGGTGCTGCTCGACCACGACGACGTGCTGGAGGAGCATGCGCTGTTCCGCGTGGCCGAATCGATAGTGGCCGACGATCCGGACCTGCTGTATTCCGACGAGGTGCTGGTCTCGCCCGACGGCAACGAGGTGAAGCGTTATGCGCTGCGGCCCGCATTCTCGCTCGAGTACCTGCGCTCCCACCCCTACATCGTCCACCTGGTGGGATTCCGCCGCGCGCTGCTGGAGGAGATCGGCGGCTGGGACGAGCGCCTCGCCATCTCCCAGGACTACGACCTCATCCTGCGCTCGGCGGAGCGCGCGCGGACCATCGTCCATGTGCCGGACATCCTCTACCAGTGGCGCCTCCACGGCGGGTCCGCGGGCACGCAGAAGATGGACGAGGTGATGAATACCTCGCGGGCGCTCCTCGCCGAGCACCTGCGCCGCAGCGGGGAGGAGGGCCACGTCGAGGCCGGGGCCGGTTTCAATTTCTTCGAGACGCGCTACCCCCTCGCCGCGGGCGTGAAGGTGGCGATCGTGATTCCCACCAAGAACCACGGCGAGCTGCTGCGCCAGTGCGTCGAGAGCATCCGCGCCACGGTGAAGGCGGTCGACTACGAGATCGTCGTGGTGGACCACGAGTCCGACGATCCCGCGACGCTCGGCTACCTGCGCTCGATCGCCGGCTCGGTGCGGGTGCTGCGCCACGTGGGTCCGTTCAATTTCTCGGCGATCAACAACGCCGCGGTCGCCCGCCTCGACGGCTCCCATACCCATTACCTCTTCTGCAACAACGACATCGAGGCGATGGACGAGGGGTGGCTCGAGCGCATGGTGGAGCTGGGTCAGCAGCCGTCGGTGGGCATCGTGGGGGCCAAGCTGCTGTATCCCGACCGCCACGCCATCCAGCACGGCGGCGTGATCGTCGGCGCGTACGGGGCGGCCGAGCATTACGCGAAGCGCCTGCGCCTGCCCGAGGACCCGGTGGAGAAGGGCTACGGCGAGCTCATGACTACCAACCACGAGGTCGCGGCGGTGACGGCGGCGTGTTTGCTGATGCGGCGCGATGCATTCGAGCGCGCGGGGGGCTTTGACGAATCCATCGCCGTGGGCTTCGGCGACGTGGACCTGTGCCTGAAAGCGCTGCGCCTGGGCTATCGCATCGTGTTCTGCGCGCACGCGGTGCTGGTGCACCACGAGTCGTTCACCCGCGGCACGAGCGCCGTGGACCCGCACCCCGAGGACTCGCGCAAGTACCAGGACAAGTGGGGCTGGTTCCTCGACGCGGGGGATCCCTACTACCACCCGGGCCTGTCGCTCACCAGTTCCAACTGGAGCCTGCGCCATCCGGTGCCGGCGCGCTTCGAGATCCGCCGCCGCGTGGTCCGCCGTGGCGCGCCCGGGGGCCTCGAGTGCTTGGA
>JBBQBW010000440.1:0-3202 GCA_038318025.1 Burkholderiales bacterium
CAACCCGCAGCAACTCGGGAATCTCGTCAACACCTACGGCAAGCTCTCCGCCGGCGGGCTCCAGGTGCCCACCTACAACGTGCTGGTGATCCTGGCGAGCGTCGCCATCGCGCTCGGCATCGGCGCCTTCCTGCAGAAGACGCGCTTCGGGCGCATCCTGCGCGCCACCGCCGAGAACCGCGAGATGAGCATGGCGCTCGGCGTGAACGTGCGCTGGATGTACGCGAGCGTCTTTACCCTCGGCACGGTGCTGGGCACTGTCGGCGGAGCGCTCGTCGTGCCCACGGCCGCGGCCTCGCTCGACATGCCGGTGGAGCTGGTAGTGGAAGCGTTCGCGGTGGTGGTGATCGGCGGGCTGGGCAGCATGAGGGGCGCCCTGGTCGGCGCGCTCATCGTGGGCCTGATGCGCGCCGCGGCGATCTCGTGGTACGCGGAGCTGGAAATGCTCGCCATCTACATGGTGGTGATCGCGATCCTCGTGGTCCGCCCGGGCGGCCTGTTCGGAAAGCCGATGGAATGAGGGCTGCCTTCGTGGTCGCGGCCATCGTGGCCCTGCTGTTGCTGCCCAAGGTTATCTCGCCCTACTACCTCACCCTGGTGCTGCCGGCGCTCGCCTATTCCATCGCCCTCCTCGGCTTCAACCTGCTGTTCGGCTACACCGGGCTGCTCTCCTTCGGCCACGCGCTCTTCGTGGCGATCGGGGCCTACTCGGCCGCGGTGCTGTCGAGCAAGCTGGGAGTGAAGAGCTTCGAGCTGATCCTGCTGCTCTCGGCCCTGGCGGCGGTGGTGGCGGCGATCCCGGTGGCGCTGCTCTCGGTGCGCTACGTGAAGATCTTCTTCGGCATCCTCACCCTCGCCTTCGGCATGCTGTTCCATTCGTTCCTGTTCAAGTTCTACAACATCACCGGCGGCGACACCGGCATCCGGGTGCTGCGCCCGACCCTCCTCGGCCAGGAGTACGCCGAACTCGACAAGACCGCGTTCCTGGTGGGCCCGTTCTACTACTACTGCGTGGTGCTGCTGGCGGTGCTGGGCTTCGTGATGTGGCGGCTGGTGAACTCTCCGTTCGGCCTGCACCTGGTGGCCACGCGCGAGAACCGCAGGAAAAGCGAGTACCTGGCGGTGCGCGTGCGGCTCTTCCGGCTGATCGCCTTCGCCATATCGGCTTTTTATTGCGCCATCGGCGGCGTGATCCTCGCCATCAACACCGGGCAGGCAGATCCGGAGCTCGCGTACTGGACCCACTCCGGGGAGCTGGTCTTCATGACGGTGCTGGGCGGCTTCGCCAACTTCTTCGGCCCGCTCATCGGCGCCTTCACCTTCATCTTCCTCAAGTCGGAGCTGATGGGGATCACGCAGTACTGGCGCTTCTGGCTCGGGTTGATCCTCATCGTGCTGGTGGTGCTGGTGCCCGGCGGTCTCGCGAGCATCGCCGAGCGCGTGTGGACGAAAGTGGCACGCAAATGACCGCACTCCTCGAAACCCGGGACGTGAAGATGGCCTACGGCGACTTCGTCGCCATCGACGGGGTCACGCTCTCGATCGCCGAGGGGGAGCTGGTGTCCATCGTCGGCCCCAACGGCGCCGGCAAGACGACGCTGGTAAACCTGATGACGGGCCTCCTCGCGCCCACCGCCGGCACCGTGCGCTTCAAGGGCGAGGACATCGCCGGCATCGGCCCGGTGATGCTCGCCGCCCGCGGCATGGCGCGCGCCTTCCAGCTGGTGCACATCTTTCCCTCGATGACGGTGGCCGAGACCATCGCGGTGGCCGTCGTCTCCCAGACCGGCAAGGCGATGCGTTTCTTCACCCCGGTGCTCGCGGACCAGGCGGTAAACACTCGGGTCCGCGAGGTGGCGGAGATCTTCGGCCTCGACCGCAAGCTGCACACCGTGTCGCGCCTCCTTTCCCAGGGCGAGAAGAAGCTCCTCGACATCGCCAGCGCCTTCGCCCTCGCCCCGGAGGTGATCCTGCTCGACGAGCCCACCAGCGGCGTCTCCAGCAGCGACAAGCACAGCCTGATGCGCAACGTGATCGACGCGGCGCGCAAGGCGGGCGTGAAGGCGATCATCCTGGTGGAGCACGACATGGACCTGGTGGCCGAGTATTCAAGCCGGATCGTCGCGATCCAGGCCGGCAAGGTCCTGGCCGATCGCGCGCCGGCGGAGTTCTTCGGCGACCCGGAGATCATCGCCGCCATCGTCGGCAAGCGGGTCGGCCGCCTTGCCCAGGGACACTCCTGATGCTGCGCCTCGACCAACTCGCGGTGGACATCCAGGGCAGCAACATCCTGCGCGGCATCTCGCTCGCCGTGAATGCGGGCGAGCTGGTGTGCCTGGTGGGGCGCAACGGCGCGGGCAAGACCACCACCTTCCGCACCATCATGGGTTACCTCAAACCTGCCGCGGGCGCGATCCGCTTCAAGGACCAGGCAATCACGGGAATACCGACCTATCGCATCGCCCAGGCCGGCATCGGCTACGCGCCGGAGGAGAGCCAGGTGTTCGCCGACCTCACGGTCGCGGAGAACATCGAGCTGCCCACGTGGACGCGGCCCGCGGGAAGGGACGCCAAGTCGCGCATCGACCAGGCCTATGAGATCTTTCCCAAGCTGCGGCAGTACGCCACGCGCGGTGGCGACCAGCTCTCCGGCGGCGAGCGCAAAATGGTGTCCATCGCCCGCGCGCTGGCGCTCGACCCGCAGCTGCTGCTGCTCGACGAACCCTTCGAGGGCCTCTCCCCCGCGATCATCCCCAGCATCAGCGAGGGGGTCGCCTCGATCCGCGCGCTTGGCCACGGGGTCCTGATGGCGGAGTCCAACGTGCACCACATCCCCGAGTACGCCGACAGCCTCTACGTCCTCGAGCGCGGGGAGATCATCTACCAGGGAAAGCCGGGGGACACCTACCCGCCGGAAGTCATGAAAGTCATCACCGGGAGCGCCTGATGCCCAAGATCCTCACCCAGCAGCAAGTCGACGCCTACTGGCGTGACGGATGTGTCTTCCCGGTCCGTGCCATGTCGCCGGAAGCGGCGCAGGAAATCCGCGGCAGGCTCGAGGCCTTCGAGCGCCAGGCCGGCGGGCCGCTCAAGGGCGACCTGCGCCACAAGTCGCACCTGCTGTTCTCGTGGCTCAACGACCTGGTGCGCCAGGAGAAGATCGTCGACGCCATCGAGGACCTCTACGGCCCCGACCTCCTCT
>JBBQBW010000441.1:0-3199 GCA_038318025.1 Burkholderiales bacterium
CAGGAAGTCGTAGTAGCCGCACTTGTTGCAGTTGGGGTAGGAGCGGCAGACCCGCGGGCGATGCTCGTACACCGTGCAGCGGCGCTTTTCCTGGTCCAGGAACATGCAGGCCGTATCGAAGATCACGTCCTTCTTGTGGCGCAGCAGGATCGAGGTGCCCTTCAGCTTGGTGAACTTCTGCTCGGCCGTGGCGAAGTCGAGGTTGAAGCGACGGGCGAGGCGCTCTACGTCGTACTTGCTGACCTCGATCTCGTCGTAGGTGCAACACCACCCGGGGCATTTCGCGCAGTTGTAGCGGACCTTGACGGGGACGGGGAAGGGCTTTTTCAGGCTCATCGTGGCGCTTGGGTTCTCGTATTTCTCTCGCTGGAATTCTACGAGGCGCGCCGCGCGACCGCCAGCGATTTCTGACTACAACCGAAGCGCAGCCGCGTCCGAGAGATCGAGGAACTCCGTCACCGACAAGGTCTCGCCGCGGCGGCCGGGATCGATGCCCGCCGCGGCGAAAGCGCGGTCGTCGGCGAGGGCGCGAGCCGCGTTGCGCAGGGTCTTCCTGCGCTGGGAGAAGGCCGCGCCCACGAGGGCGGTGAAATGCGCCTCGTCACGGGCGCGCGCTCGCCCCGCTGGCAGGGGCCGCATGAGCACCACGGCGGAATCGACCTTGGGCGGCGGGGTGAAGGCGCCCGGCGGCACGTGCAGTGCGTCGGCCATCTCGAAGCGGTACTGGAGCATGGTGGAAAGGCGCCCGTACGCGGGCGTGCCGGGCGCGGCCACCATCCGCTCCACCACTTCCTTCTGCAGCAGGAAGACGCAATCGGCGACGCGGTCGGCGATCTCGGCCACGCGGAAGAGGATCGGCGTGGAGACGTTGTAGGGGAGGTTGCCGACCACCCGCAGCGGCGCCTCGAGTGTGGCGAAGTCGAATTCGAGGGCGTCGGCCTCGTGCACCACCACCCGCTGCGGCGGGAAGTCGCTTCGCAGCCGCGCAGCGAGGTCACGGTCGATCTCCACCACGTGCAGGCGGGCGACCACCGCGGCGAGCTCGCGGGTGAGGATGCCGGTTCCCGGGCCGATCTCGACCATGCTGTCGGCCGGCTGCGGCGCGATCGTCTCGACGATCCGGCGCAAGTAATGGGAGTCGGTGAGGAAGTGCTGGCCGAAGCGCTTGCGGGCCTTCGGCAGCATTGCTAGGCGCGCCGGGCGCGCTGGCCCAGCTCCACGGCAAGCAGCAGCGCGGTCTCCAGGCTGCCGGCATCGACCTCGCCGCCGCCGGCGCGGTCGAGCGCGGTGCCGTGGTCGACCGACGTGCGCACGATGGGCAGGCCCAGCGTCACGTTGACCGCGTCGCCGAATGCGGCGTGCTTGAGGACCGGAAGCCCCTGGTCGTGGAACATGGCGAGTGTCGCGTCGGCGCCCTCGAGCATCCGGCGGGTGTAGAGCGTGTCGGCGGGGTAGGGGCCTGAGACCGCCATGCCTTCCTTCGCCAGCTTCGCGATGACGGGGGCGATGACGTCTATCTCCTCGCGTCCGAGGAATCCCGATTCCCCGGCGTGGGGATTGAGCCCCGCCACCAGGATGCGGGGGCGCGGGATAGCGAAGCGCTCGCGCAGGTCGCGCTCGAGGATGCGCAGCGTGGCCTCGAGGCTCTCGCGGGTGATCGCCGCGGGCACCGCGGAAATGGGCAGGTGCGTGGTGGCGAGCGCCACCCGCAGGCCACCGCCGGCGAGCAGCATCACTACCCGGGGCGTGTGTGTGCGGTCGGCCAGGTATTCGGTGTGGCCGCTGAAGCTCGCCCCGGCTTCGTTCAGCACGCTCTTCTGCACCGGCGCGGTCACCATCGCGTCGAACTCGCCCGCGACGCAGCCGTCGATGGCGCGATCGAGCAGGGCGAGGACCTGGGAGGCATTGCGTACGTCGAGCTTGCCGGCCACCACCGGCGCGGGGCACGGCACGTGGAGGATCGAGAACGCGGGGGCCGAGGCGCGGTCCCGGTAGGCCGGAAGGTCGAAGGCGAGGTGGCGCGACGCTGCGCGCTCGGCGATCACCTCCCGGTCGCCGAGGATCACCAAGCGCCCGGGCAAGGGCCGCGCGGCGAGCATCGCGCACAGGTCGGGGCCGATGCCCGCGGGCTCTCCGGCGGTCAGCGCGACGAGGGAAGTGTCGGGGCCCACGCGGGGCGGGAGGTCGCCGGGCTCAGCGTTCGTCGAGGCGGTTCTCGACGAAGGCGCGGTCACGGGTCTGCCGCAGCCAGTCCTGGTAGGCCTCGTCGGCCTTGCGCTGGCGGATCGCCATGCGCGCGGCGTTCTTCTTCCGGTCCTCCGACAACTCGTCCGAGCGGCGCTCCATCACCTGCACCAGGTGCCAGCCGAACGGGGTCTGCGTGGGCGGGGAGATCTCCTTGTCCTTGAGCGCATTCATCACGCGCTCGAATTCCGGGACCGTATCGCCCGCGGTGACCCAACCCAGGTCGCCGCCCTTCGAGGCGCTGGCGTCCTCGGAGTTCTGGCGCGCGAGCTCCGCGAAGTCGCCGCCCTGCACGATGCGCTCGCGCAGGCGCTGCAAGCGCTCTCGCGCCTCGGAATCCGACAGGCCTTCGCGGGCGCGCAGGAGGATGTGGCGAACCCGCGTCTGCTGCACGCCGGGGGCAGCGGCCTTGCCGCGCTTCTCCAGCAGCTTGAGGATGTGGAAGCCGTTGGGGCTGCGCAGCAGGTCACTGGTCTCGCCCACCGCGAGCTTGTCGAGGGACTCGAGGAACAGGGTCGGAAGCCGGCCGGCGGGACGCCAACCGAGGGTGCCACCCTGCAGGGCGTCGGGAGCGTCGGAGAAGGTCGCCGCCACCTGGGCGAAGTTGGCGCCGCGGCGCAGCTCCGAAAGGGCCTGGGCGGCGCGGCGGCGGCGCGCCTCGATCTGCTCCGACGTCGCCTGGGGCTGGACCAGGACCAGGATGTGGGCGAGCTGGTACTCGAAATCGCCGGTGGCCTCCTTGGCTTCGCGGGCGAGCTCCGTCTCGACCTCGGCGTCGGTCACCACGACCCCGTTCTCCACCTCGCGCTCGCGCAGGCGCGCGAGCAGGATTTCGCTGCGGATGTCCTCGCGGAAGCGCGGGTACTTGATGCCGTCGCGCTCGAGGGCGGCGCGGAACTCGGTGGTCGAGAGCTTGTTCTCCTGGGCGATGCGCTCGATGGTGCGGTCGAGCGTC
>JBBQBW010000442.1:0-3187 GCA_038318025.1 Burkholderiales bacterium
GAGCACCTTGTTCATCGGCGTCTTCTCCAGCAGCAGCTGGGTCATCAGCGCCACGATGGTGGGGCTGGAAATGGTCTGGCCGTGGCCGATCGGCAGCGCCACATCCTCGTAGGCGCGCGAGGCGATGCCCTCGTCCACGAACAGGTGGCGCGGGATCTCCGCCATGGCGTTCAGCACGCGGTTGTCGACGATGCCTTCCTTGCGCAGCAGCTCCACCATGCGCAGCCGCGTGCGCTCGGAGGTCATGCCGATGCCGTCGCGCGCGCTCACTTGCATAGCCATTCGGCGAGGACCGGCATCTGGTCGGCGAAGGTGAGGTCGACCTGCAGCGGCGTGACCGAGACCATGCCGCGCTCCACCGCGTTGAAATCGGTGCCGGGCCCCGCTTCGCGGGCGGCGCCCGCGGGGCCCACCCAGTAGACGGTCTCGCCGCGCGGGTTCTTGCCCGCCACCACCGGTTGCGCCTTGTGCCGGCGGCCCAGCCGCGTGACCTCGGTGCCCTGCAGCGCCTCGTAGGGCACGTCGGGGACATTCACATTGAGCAGGACCGGCACGCCGAACGGCGCACGCGTCACCCGCTCCACCAGGTCGCGCGCCACGCGCGCTGCCGTGGCGTAGTGCTGGAACTCGCGGCTCACGAGCGAAACCGCGATCGCCGGGATGCCGAGGAGGTAGCCCTCGGTCGCGGCCGCGACGGTTCCGGAGTAGAGCGTGTCGTCGCCCATGTTGGAGCCGCTGTTGACTCCCGAGACGATGATGTCGGGCTCGAAGTCGAGGAGTCCCGTGACCGCCATGTGCACGCAGTCCGTGGGCGTCCCGTTCACGTAGAGGAAGCCGTTGTGCGCCTTGGACAGCTGCAGCGGGCGGTCGAGGGTGAGGGAGTTGGAAGCCCCGCTGCGGTCGCGTTCGGGCGCCACCACCGTGATCTCGCCCAATGGGGCGAGCCCCTCCGCGAGGGCGGCCAACCCTGGGGCGAAGTAGCCGTCGTCGTTCGATAGGAGGATACGCATGCGAGGGGAAAATTATACCGTGACAAACAGTGAATCCCGGCGCGGCCCGGGTCGAATAGAATCTGCCCTTTTGCCCCTTCAGGTTTCCACCCCGATGAGACTCAAGCCCCTCCAGGCCGCGCTCGCCGCCACCTCCGCCCTCCTGTGGCTGCCGGCCACCGCCGCCCTCGACATCGCCGGCATCGACAAGTCGATCGACGCGTGCACCGACTTCTACCGATACACCAACCGGGCGTGGCTCGAAGGCACGCCGATCCCCGACGACCAGGCGCGCTGGGGCACCTTCCAGATCATCGCCGAGCGCAACGAGAAGATCCTGGTGTCCGCCTTCGAGGAGGCCCTGCGCAAGCCCCTGCCGCCGGAAGGCACGGCGGAGCGCAAGGTGTTCCAGTACTACGCCTCGGGCATGGATACGGCCGCCATCGAGCGCCACGGCCTGAAGCCCATGGAGCCCGTGTTCGCGCTCGCGCGTTCGGTCTCCGGTCCCGCGGAGCTGCCCCGCGTGCTGGCGCGTTTCCATGCCCTGGGCATCACGGCCGGCTTCGATTTCGAGACCGGGGCCGACGCCAAGGATTCCACCCGCTACCTGGCGGAAGTGGGCCAGGCCGGCCTCGGCATGAGCGACCGGGACTACTACTTCCTCGAGGACGAGCGCTCCAAGCGCCTGCGCGAGGGGTACCGCAAGCACGTGGAGAAGATGCTCACGCTGGCCGGCGACAGCCCCGAAGCCGCGGCCCGAGCGGCGGCGACCGTGTTGTCGGTCGAGACCGATCTCGCGCGCGCCTCGATGACCGCCCTTGAGCGCCGCGACATCGACAAGACCTACAACAAGATGGCGGTCGCGAAGCTGGTGGAGGCCGCGCCGGGATTCGCCTGGCGCGAGTACTTCGCCGCCATCGGCGCGCAGGACCTGCGAGAGCTGAACGTCGCGCAGCCCGAATTCATGAAGGCATTCGCGGCGCTCGCTGCCGCCCGGCCCGCCGCCGACTGGCAGACGTACCTGCGCTGGCACGCGCTCAGGAAGTACGCTCCCACGCTGCCCGCTGCGCTCGACAACGAGTACTTCGACTTCTACAGCCGCCAGTTCCAGGGCGTGAAGGTGCAGGCGCCGCGCCACCGGCGCGTGTTCCGGACCCTCGGCGACAACTTCGGCCAGAACGGCCTCGGCCACGCCATCGGCAAGGTCTACGTCGAGAAGGCGTTCTCGCCGGCGGCCAAAGCGCGCGCCCTGGAGCTCATCACCAATGTGAAGTCGGCGCTCGAGGACCGGCTGAAGACCGTCGACTGGATGACGGAAGGCACGCGCAAGCGCTCCCTCGAGAAGGCCGCGGGGATGTCGATCAAGATCGGCTACCCCGACAAGTGGCGCGATTTCTCCTCGATGAAGGTCGGCGACCGGCCCTATGCGGAGAACCTCATGGCCGCGTCGGAGTACGACTTCCGCCGCCAGGTGAACCGCATCGGCAAGCCCGTCAACCGCGCCGAATGGTGGATGTCGCCCCACATCGTCAACGCCTACTACAACGCCTCGGCCAACGAGATCGTGTTCCCCGCCGCGATCCTGCAGTCCCCCTACTTCGACCTGAAGGCGGACGAGGCCTTCAACTACGGCGGCATCGGCATGGTAATCGGCCACGAGATCACCCACGGCTTCGACAACCGCGGCCGGCGCTACGACAAGGACGGCAACCTGCGCGACTGGTGGACGGCCGAGGACAGCCGCCGCTACGAAGAGCGCGCCAAGAAGGTGGTCGCCCAATACTCGGGCTTCCAGGGCATCGAGGGCGTGAAGGTGAGCGGCGACCTCACCCTCGGCGAGAACATCTCCGACATCGGCGGCATGAAGATCGCGCTCGACGCGATGCAGAAGGCGCTGGCGAAGAAGCCCCAGGGCCCGATCGATGGCCTCACGCAGGAGCAGCGCTTCTTCATCGCCTTTTCCCAGGCCTGGCGTTCACGCGCACGCACCGAGTGGGAAGTGAACTCGCTGCGCACCGGCCAGCATTCGCTCCCCCGCTTCCGGGTGCAGGGACCGATCGCGCACATGCCGGAGTTCGCGAAGGCATTCGCGTGCACTCCCGACAAGGCACTCCTCAGCGAAGGGGAGCGCGCGAACATCTGGTAGGGCAACGCTGTCCCCCGGGCGCCGGAGAATGACCGTGAGGTTAGAATCCGGG
>JBBQBW010000443.1:0-3182 GCA_038318025.1 Burkholderiales bacterium
CGACGTAGCCAACCTGCAGGATGCAGGGATCGTCGCCACCGCCCCCGGCAGCAAGGTTTCCATCCGCAACTCGGTGCTGCGCGGTTCCGTCACGGGCATCGTCGCGGTGGACAATGTCGCGGTTGCCATCGACGGCACCCAGGTTCGAGGCAATGGCACCGGGATGCTGTTCGGCAGTCGCAGCAGCGTGACGGTCTCCGGCAGCACCATCACCGGCAACGATGTCGTCGGCATCTACACGCAGACTTTCGGCAATGGCCAGGCGGTCACCTCGCGCCTCGCGATCGAGCGCTCGGTGCTGAGCCACAACGGTGTCGCGATCCGGATCCACGCGTTCTCCAACCTCGATACGCTCCAGTTCTCGCTCTCCCACAGCGTGGTGACCATGAACTCCGTCGCCGCCTTGCGCATGGGGGAGGTCGCGGGCAGCACCAGCACGGCGATCCTCGACGGCAACGTCATCACCAAGAACCTGGTCGCTTTCGACTTCGTCGACACCGGCACCCAGCTGCTCTCGCGCGGCAATAACACGGTGCGCCTGAACGGCAGCGACATCGCGGGCGGCGGAACGCTCACGGGGCTGGCCGGGATGTAGACCCCGGACCTGTATTCTCGATTTCCCCCACGTTCAACCTGAAAGGAAGCTGGATGAAACTGCGCGACCCGTTCTGTGCCGTCCTGGCGCTCCTGGCACTCGCCATCGGCTCCACGGCCCATGCCGCGCTCTTCCGCGCCTACCTCTCGACCGAGGGGCTTGACTCCAACCCGTGCACTCTGCCCGCGCCATGCCGGCTACTGCCCGCGGCACTGGCGGCGGTTTCTTCCGGCGGCGAGATCTGGATGCTCGACTCGGGGAATTTCAACACCACCACCGTCAACATCAACAAGTCGGTGAATATCCTGGCCGTCCCCGGCGCGGTGGGAAGCTTCGTGGCCAACGGCGTTCCCGCGCTTACCGTGAGCGCGGCGGGGCTTGCGGTGTCGTTGCGCAATGTCGTGGTGGTTCCGTTTTCCGGCAGTCCGACTGCGAACGGCGTGAATCTCTCGGGGACATCGGTTCTCACCATCGACCAGTCGCTCTTCTCCGGCATCCAGAGCTCCGCCGTGGAGGTGACAGCCGGGTCGCTCAGGATATTCGACACGCTTTTCCGCGGCAATACGATTGCGATCAGAGTGACCAACGGCAATGACTCCAGCGCCTTCGTCGACGTAGCGAACGTGAAGATCTCCGACGCGATATGCGGGATATGCGCGGGGGCGGTGGCGGCAGGAAACGTTTTGGTTAGCTTGGCGGACACCGTGTTCGGCGGGGGCGGCAAGGCGATGGGGGCGAGCGCCTCCGCGCAGGGGACGGTAAGGATGTGGGTCAACCGGGCGACGATTCGAGGGTTCGCTACCGCGCTTGACGCTACGGCGGCCGTCGCGGGCATTGCGACGCTGGACGTGAGCGCCAGCTCGATCGTGGGCAACGGCACCCCGTATTTCATTTCCGGCGCGGGAGCTGCCATTCGCACCCGGGGCAACAACCAGTTCGCGGACAACGGGTCTGGTACCGGCACGATGACATCCGTCGCATTGCAGTAGCGTCCGCCTCGTCCCGCTGGCGCCACCATCCAGCGGCCTCAGGCCCCCAGCTCGCGCAGCAGGCCCGGCAGCATCCGCCGGACCTGCGGCGCGATGAAGAAGACGCCGAGCGGATCGCCGAAGGTGCCGGCGGTCGGCGGGCCGACCATGCGAAGCCGCGGCTCGGCTGCGCCATCGCGGCCCAGCGGACGGCACAACGCGTCGACCGCGAACCCGATGCCGGTATCGTCCTGCCGCAGCAGCCCGTCCGCCAGCAGGGACGCGAGGAAAGGGTTATCCGCCGCGCCGCAGGAGGCATCGAGGCCGGTGCAGTTCACGATCGCGTCGAAATGATCGGCCCGCCCGGTCGCATCCCCGGGCCCGGTCCACTCGACTTCGAAGCCGCCTTCGGCCAGCGCCCGCGCGCCCCGTAGCCGCGCGCGGCGATAGGTGATGCGGCCTTCGGCCTCGGCCGCCGCGGCCATGGCCTCGTTCTGCGGCGGCGTGCGGAAGCGCGACGCGTCGTAGAAGGGACGCAGCCGCGCGAGGAAGCGGAGTTTCTCGGCAGGCGGCAGCGTGGGCCACACCTGCCACACCACGTCGCGCAGGTCGTCGAAGGGCGTGTGCCAGGTGTCGCCCTCCGCGAGGGCGTTCGTGATGCGCTGCCGCAACACGCGAACCAGGCCGCGTGTGGTGGGCGGGCTGCCGGCGGCCGCGACGAAGGCGGGCACGGGACCCTCGATGCGCTCCATCAGCCGCGCGCCGGAGCCTTCGGGATTCGGCGGCCGCTGCGGGCTGGGCTTCAAGCCATGGCGGGAGACCACGACGATATCGCCGCGGTGGCCGCGGCGCAGCAGCGTGGAAACCACGTCGAGCGCGGTGAGCCCGCTGCCCGCCACCAGCACGCGCGCATCGGCGGGAAGCGCGCGGATGCGATCGGTGCGCAACGCGTCGCCGACGAAGCCCGGCTGGCCGTCGAGGTCCGGGCCGAAGCCGGGCGGGGTGCGGGGAGCGCCGTTGCCGGTGGCGATGATCGCCGCATCGGCGAAGAGCGCCTCTCCGGCGCGGGTCTCGATTCGCAGCGTGCCCTCCGCGATGGCGAGGGCGGTGGCGACATCGCGGCAGTGGCGGATCGTGGCGCCGTTCGTGTTGTCCTGCGCGTGGCGGCTCACCTCGTCGGCGACGAACCGGCCGAAGTCGCCGCGGCGGATGAAGATCGAGCCGCTGGGGGCCACGGCCTCGGGATCGCGCTCGAGAAGCCCGGTTTGCTCGCACCAGCGGCGCAGCGCCCCCGGATCGGCCGGGTCCACGAGGTGGTTGTCGATGGTGCCGTTGATGCGGTGGTCGGGATCGTCGGCGGAGTAGGCGAGGCCTGCGCCGAGCGTGGCGCGTGGCTCGACGATCGTGATCGCCAGCGGCGCGGCGCTCGCGCGCGCCAACTGGATCGCGGCGGCCGCGCCGCTGAAGCCGCCGCCCACGATCACGACCCGCCGCGGCGGGCGGGCGGCCACTGCAATTTCTTCTGGTCCGGCCAGTGGAGAAGCTCCGCCTTCGGAAGGTTGGCAATCGTGCCAGCGATGATAACAACGCGGCCGGGGAGATGACATGATGCCACTCGT
>JBBQBW010000444.1:0-3179 GCA_038318025.1 Burkholderiales bacterium
GCCCCGGTCGCGTGCGAGCCCCACCGGGGTGTAGCCCGCCACGTTGCGGATCGCCTGCTCGCGCTCGACGAGGCTCGCGCAGCGATGCAGGTGCGCGATGCCCTCCTCGGTCACGAGGTGGGTCACGTCGTCGCCGTAGATCATCACCGGCGGGAGATCCAGCGCGAACTCCTCCATCAGCGACCAGGCGTCGAGCCGCTCGACGAAGGTGGGCTCCATCTTGTCGCGGAAAGTCTCCACCATCTGCACCACGAGTTTGCGGCCCCGCGGCATGGTGGCCCCGCTGCGCGCGCTCTCGCGCCCCGCCTTGAGCCACGGGTAGCTCACGTGGCGCCGCCCGCGCGATTCGCTGCCGAAATTGGGCGCGCCGCCGAAGCCCGCGATGCGGTTGAGCGTGGCCGTCGACGAGTTGCCCTCGAGGTCCATCTGCAGCGTGGAGCCGATGAAGAGGTCGGCATAATGCCCGGCGAGCTGGCAGAAGACGCGGTTGGAGCGCATCGAGCCGTCGGGGCCGTTGAAGAAGACGTCGCCGCGCGCGGCGCAGTACGCCTCCATGCCGAGCTCGGAGCCCGCGCAGTGGATCCCCTCCACGAAGCCCGACTCGATGGCGGGAATGAGCGTGGGGCAGGGATTCACCGTCATGTAGCGGCAGATCTTTCCCTTCAAACCCAGGCTCTCGGCGTAGGTCGGCAGGATCAGCTCGATCGCGGCGGTGTCGAAGCCGATGCCGTGATTCAGGCGCTCGATGCGGTAGGGCGCATAGAGGCCCTTCACCACCATCATCGCCATCAGGATCTGCACCTCGGTGATCTGCGCCGGGTCGCGCGTGAAGATGGGCTCGATGTAGTGCGGCTTCGGCGCCTTCACCACGAACGCGACCCAGTCGGACGGCACGTCCACCCGCGGCACGCGCTCGACGATTTCGTTCACCTGCGCCACCACGAGGCCGCTCTTGAACGCCGTGCCCTCGACCACCGCGGGCGTGTCCTCGGTGTTGGGCCCCGTGTACAGGTTGCCCTCGCGATCGGCGCTCTGCGCCGCCACGAACGACACGCGCGGCGTGAGGTCCACGAAGTAGCGGCTGTAGAGCTCGAGGTAGGTGTGGATCGCCCCGATCTCGATGCGCCCCTCCTTCACCAGCCGGGCCATGCGCACGCCCTGGTCGCCGGAGTAGCAGAAGTCGAGCTTCCTCGCGATGCCGCGCTCGAAGAGGTCGAGGTGCGAGGTGAGGGCGAGGTTGGACTGCACCACGTGCAGCCCGTGGATGCGCTCGGGGTCGAGGCGCGCCAAGGCCCCCGAAAGGAAATCGGCGTGCTTCTGGTTGTTGCCCTCGACGCAGATGCGGTCGCCCGGTGCGAGGATCGCGTGGAGCAGTTCCTCGATGCGCTCGGCATCGACCACCTTGCCGAAGCCCGCCCGCGCCGCGGCATCGAGGCGCCGGGAGCGCTCGAGCGCTCCGGTATTCCAGGCCTTGCCCATCGAGTTCCGCTCAGCTCTCGATGGTGATGCCGGCCTCGCGTATGACGCGTCCCCACTTCTGCAGGTCGGAGCGCAGCAGCTCGGTCACCTGCTGCGGCGTGCGCGGGCCGACATCCTCGTTGCCGAGCTTCTCGAGATCGCGGATCAACGCGGGATCGGTGAGCGCCCCTTGCAGATCGCGCTGCAAACGGGTCGTCATGTTGCGGGGCAGGCCGGGAGGCGCCACGATCGCGAACCACAGCACCGCCTCGTAGCCGGGCAGGCCCTGCTCCGCGAGGGTCGGCACCTCGGGCAGGACCGCGGAGCGCTTCGCGGTGGTCACCCCGATCGCGCGCGCTTTCCCCGCCTGGATCATCTGCAGCGCGGGCCCGATGGTGGCGAACATCACTGGCACCTGGCCGCCGACCAGATCGATCAGCGCCGGGGCGGCACCCTTGTACGGGACGTGGGAGATCCTCACCCCCGCCTGCGATTTGAAGAGCTCGCCCGCCAGGTGGTGCACCGAGCCCACGCCCGAGCTCGCGTAGTTGAGCTTCTCGGGTTGCGCTTTCGCCATGGCGACGAGCTCGCGGATGCTGGTCACGGGAACCGAGGGATGGACGAGCACCACGAGGCCGGTCGCGCACACGTACGAGAGCGGCGTGAAGTCCTGCACCGGGTCATAACCCACCTTGCGCAGGTTCGGCATGATCGTCATGGGGCCCGAGTCGGTCAGGCCGATGGTGTAGCCGTCGGGGGCGGACCTGGCGACGAATTCGGCGCCAATGGAGGCGCCGGCGCCCGGCTTGTACTCGAAAACGATGGGCTGGCCGATGCGCTGCTCCAGCTGGCGGCCGACGAGGCGACCGGTGGCGTCGGTGGAGCCGCCGGTGCTGTAACCGATGACCATCTTGATCGGCTTGTCGGGCCAGGCCGCGCGCGCGACCTCGGGTACGGCGAGGGTGGCGGCGCCTGCGCCCAGCCAGCCGAGCAGGTGGCGACGGTTTCGATCCATGGGGTTCTCCTAGATGTCGGTGGTGTGGCGGGTGAACTTCTCGATCACGTCGAGCAGCTTGTCGGTGGCGCGCGCGGCGCGCTCCTCGTCGCCGTCGGCGATGGCGCGGGCGATGTCGGCATGCAGCTTCGCGGTGAGCGGCATGTCGGCGGCCTGCTTGTAATGGATGTACCAGAAGCGGCGCGAGAGCCCGTGCATGAGGCCCATCGCGCCGACGGCGAACTCGTTGTGGGTCGCGGCCGCCTGCACCGAGTTGAACTCGCGATCGGTGCGCATGAAGGCCACGTCGTCGTTGGCGCGGGCGGACTTCTCGAAGTTGGCGGCGATGCGGCGGAACTGCTCGCGCTCGTGGTCGGTGGCGCGGCGCGCCGCACTCCTCGAGATGAGCCGCTCCAGCTCGCGGCGCACTTCCAGGAGCCGCAGCTGGCTCTTCACGTTGATCTCGGAGACCACGATCCCGCGCCGCGGCAGGATGTTCACCAGCCGCTCGCGCGCGAGCCGCTGCAGCGCCTCGCGGATCGGGGTGCGGCCGATCCCGGTGGCGAGTGAGAGCTCCGCCTCGGAGACTGCCTGCCCGGGGGCGAGCTTGAGGGTGACGATCATCTCCTCCAGCTGGAGGTACGCCAGGTCGGTGAGGCTCTGCGCCGACGGGGGGAGGGCGGCGCGGCGTTCCACGGTCAGAATTGCTTGCGCCGCTCGACCATGG
>JBBQBW010000445.1:0-3174 GCA_038318025.1 Burkholderiales bacterium
CCCTCACCCCGGCCCTCTCCCAGGGGAGAGGGAGAGCAGCTGCGGCGACCTTCACCCCGGCCCTCTCCCAGGGGAGAGGGAGGAATCAGAAAAACAGCCCCGCCACCGCCGCCGCCATGCAGGTGGCGATCGTCCCGGCGAGGATCGATTTCATCCCCAGTGCGACGATCTCCCCGCGCCGCTCCGGCACCATCGCTCCCATGCAGCCGATGAGGATGCCGAGGCTGCCGAAGTTGGCGAACCCGCACATCGCGTAGGTCATCACCAGCTTGCCGCGCGGCGAGAGCTCGGCGTCGCTCAACTTCGCCATGTCGAGGTAGGCGATGAACTCGTTCAGCACCGTCTTGGTCCCCAGCAGCGCGCCGGCGGTCCGTGACTCGGCCCAGTCGACGCCCGCCGCCCACGCCAGCGGCGCGAAGAGCCACCCGAGGAATCGCTGCAGCGTGATCGGCGCGCCGAAGGCATCGGGCAGCAGCGCGAGGATCGCGTTGGCGAGGTGGACGAGCGCCACCAGCACCAGGAGCATCGCGACGATCTGGATCAGCAGCGCCACGCCCTCGACGGTGCCGCGCGTCACCGCATCCATCGCGCTCGAGTCGAGGTTGGGAGGCGCCATGGCGGTCACGTCGCTGCGCGGCCCCGGCACCATCAGCGCCGCCACGGTGATTGCGGCCGGGGTGGCGACGAGTGAAGCGATGAAGATGTGGCCGATGGCCTCCGGCACCACCGGGCGCAGCACCATGCCGTAGATCGCCATCACGGTGCCGGCGATGGTGGCCATGCCGCAGTTCATCACGATGAAGAGCTCCGAACGGGTGAGGCGCGCGAGGTAGGGCCGCACCACCAGCGGCGCCTCCACCATGCCGACGAACACGTTCGCCGCGGCCGAGAGCCCCACGGCGCCGTTGAGCCCGAGCGTCCTTTCGAGGACCCAGGAGAATCCGCGCACCACCAGCGGCACGATGCGCCAGTAGAAGAGGAGGGCGGAGAGGGCGCTCACCACCAGCACCACGGGCAGGGCGCGGAACGCGAGCACGAAGGATGCGCCCGGCGCGCGCTCGTCGAAGGGTTGGGGCCCGCCGCCGAGGTAGCCGAAGACGAACTGCGAGCCCGCCTGCGTGGCGCGCTCGAGCGCCATCAGCGCCTCGTTCAGCGCGAACACGGCCTCGCGAAGGGGCGGCACGCCGAGCAGCAGCGCCGCCAGCACGAGCTGCAGCACGAGGCCGCCGGCCACCAGGCGCCAGTCGACGCCGCGGCGGTCTTCCGAGAGGATCCAGGCAGTGAGGACCAGCAACGTGAGGCCGGCGGCGGAGTGCAGGGCGAGGGCGAAATCCATGCCGAAACATACGGTAGCGGAGGCGAAGGCGCCACCGATCTGCTATAATTTTCGACGTTCCAACCGGGATCAGCGCAATCACCGCGTTAGGCGATTCTCCCGGTTTTTTTTACGCCCTCAGAATTCCCGTCTGGAGCCATTTCCGTGTCGCAGAAAACGCCCGCCGTCCTGGTTCTCGCCGACGGAAGCGTATTTCGTGGATGCAGCATCGGCTCCGCGGGGCAGAGCGTCGGGGAAGTGGTCTTCAATACGGCGATGACGGGCTACCAGGAGATCCTCACCGATCCCTCCTACGCCGGCCAGATCGTCACCCTCACCTATCCCCACATCGGTAACACCGGCGCCAACGCCGAGGACGCGGAATCCACGAACGTCCATGCGGCGGGCCTGGTGATCCGGGACCTGCCGCTCGTCGCCTCCAACTGGCGCCAGGAAGAGGACCTCTCCAGCTACCTTGAGCGCAACCGTGTCGTCGCCATCGGCGACATCGACACCCGGCGCCTTACGCGCCTGCTGCGCGAGAAGGGCGCCCAGAACGGCTGCATCCAGGCCGGCGCCATCGACGCGGCGGCGGCACTCGCCGCTGCGAAGGCCGCGCCCTCGATGGCGGGCCAGGACCTGGCCAAGGTCGTCTCCGCCAAGGAAGGTTATGACTGGAGCGGCAGCCTCTGGGCGCTGGGCGCGGGCTACCGCTCCATGGGCGAGGAACGCCACCACGTGGTCGCCTTCGACTACGGCGTGAAGCACACCATCCTGCGCCACCTGGCCGAGCGCGGCTGCAAGGTCACGGTGCTGCCGGCCACCGCCACGGCGGCCGAGGCCCTGGCGCTCAAGCCCGACGGCGTCTTCCTCTCCAACGGTCCCGGCGACCCGGAGCCCTGCGACTACGCGATCCGCGCGATCCGCGAAATCCTCGGCACCAATACACCGGTGTTCGGCATCTGCCTCGGGCACCAGCTCCTCGGCCTCGCCGCCGGCGCGCGGACGATGAAGATGAAGTTCGGCCACCACGGGGCCAACCATCCGGTGCAGGAGCTGGGCTCTGGCAAGGTGTTCATCACCAGCCAGAACCACGGCTTCGCGGTCGACGAGAAGACGCTGCCGCCCAACGTGCGACCGACCCATCGCTCGCTCTTCGACGGGTCGCTCCAGGGCATCGAGCTCACCGACCGCCCTGCCTATTCGTTCCAGGGCCACCCCGAGGCCTCGCCCGGGCCGCGCGAGATGGCGTATCTCTTCGACAAGTTCGTGTCGATGATGGAGAAGCGCAAGACCTGATGCCGAAAAGAACCGACCTCAAGACCATCCTCATCATCGGCGCCGGCCCGATCGTCATCGGCCAGGGCTGCGAGTTCGATTATTCCGGCGCCCAGGCCTGCAAGGCGCTGCGCGACGAGGGCTACCGCGTCGTATTGGTGAACTCCAACCCGGCCACGATCATGACCGACCCGGAGATGGCCGACGTGACCTACATCGAGCCGATCACTTGGCAGGTCGTCGAGAAAATCATCGCGAAGGAGCGCCCCGATGCGGTGCTGCCGACGATGGGCGGCCAGACCGCGCTGAACTGCGCGCTCGACCTGCACAAGCACGGTGTGCTGGCCAGGTACGGTGTCGAGATGATCGGCGCCAACGAACACGCCATCGAGAAGGCCGAAGACCGCCTGAAGTTCAAGGACGCGATGACCGGCATCGGGCTGGGCTCGGCGCGCAGCGGCATCGCCCACACGCTGGAAGATGCCTGGGCGGTGCAGAAGCGCATCAGCGCCGAAATCGGCACGGCCGGGACAAATTCAGGCTTCCCGATGGTGATCCGCCCCAGCTTCACCCTGGGCGGC
>JBBQBW010000446.1:0-3168 GCA_038318025.1 Burkholderiales bacterium
CTGCCTTCGGGGTCAGACTCCTAACGAACCCGCCGGCACCCAGGTTCGTTAGGAGTCTGACCCCGAAGGCAGACCCGGAAGGCACACCCCCGAAGGCACCAACTATTTCTTGTAGAGCACGAAGAGCTCGTTGCGGTCGCCGGGGCGCGAGCCGCGCCAGGCCTCGGTCCAGCCCTCCGGGGCGGGCCCCACGCGCAGCGGTGTCGCCTGCACCAGCAGGGCGCGGCAGCGCGAGGCGGCGGGCTGGTCGTCGCGGATCGTCTGCAGGCCCACGAAATAATCGAGGAGCGCGCGCTGGGCATCGCCCACGTTGCGGCGCGCCACGCAGGTGAACCCTTCGGGCAGGTTCTCGATCATGCGCGAGGAGATGGCGCGGTAGCTGCGCGCCTGGTCCACCAGCGGCACGCCGAGCGTCATCACCAGCATCCACACCATCGTGATCCCGGCGGCCCAGTTCACGATCGCCCGGCGCGTCGAGCGAAGGGACCGCGCCACCACGGCGAGCCATACCAAGGTGAGCAACGCGGCCAGCGCGAAGGCGAGGAAGCTGAAGCGGTAGGTGAAGCCGGGCACCTCACGCTGCAGCCATTGGGCGGCGAATGCGGGGCTGCCGGTGGTGGCGGCGACCCATCCCAGCCAGATGAGCGAGCCCAGCAGGAAGAAGGTGGTCATGCCGAACCAGTCGAGCGCGCTCGCGGCCCCTCGCGGCATCGACTCCATCTCGGCCACGCCCAGGATCGCGAGCGGCAGCAGCACCGGCAGCGCGTTCACCTCGCGCGCCTCGCCGAAGACGGAGATGGTGACGAAGAAGGTGATGAATGCGATCAGCGGCAGCAGCAGGTCGTTGCGGCTGTGCAGCACCTTGCGCGCCCGCCACACCGCCCACGCCGCGAGCGGCCACGCGGGCCACGCGTACCAGGGAAGGATCCGGGCGAGGTAAACCAGCCCGTCGGTGGAGAAGGGGTCGTTCCAGCGCGAGGAGGTGGAGGCCTCGAGCCAGGTCGTGACCCAGCCGGGCGAGATCGAGCCGAGCAGCAGCGGCCACAACGCCAGCAACGGGGCCGCCACCAGGGCGGCAACGGCGAACGTGGCGGCATAGCGGCGCGTGCGCCAGGCGGGCCCGGCGAGGGGCAGGGTCAGCATGAGCCCCAGCAGCAGGGCGGGCTGCAGGAAGCCGTCGCCGAGGAATCCCACGCCCGCGCCCAGCCCGGCGAGGGCGCCTCCCGCCACCGGCCGCTTGAGCGCCACCGCGAGCCCCCAGAGGCCGATGGCGACACCCGCCAGGCCAGCCAGGTCGGTGCTGAGCTCGTGCGCGCGGAGCAGCAGGCCCAGGCACCCGAGGAAGAGCAGCACGCCCATGCGCAGCGCCCGCACGCCCATCAGCGCGTGGCAGGTGAGCGCGAGGGCCGCCAGCGTCGCCGCCATGTAGACGCCCGCGGCGAGTCGGGCGGCATCGTGCAGCGGCATCACGCCACCGAGCAGCTTGGCGAGCAGCGCCGCGGTCCAGACGAAGAGCGGCGGCTTCTCGACGAACGGCTCGCCCGCGATCCGCAGCACCACCCAGTCGCCGGTACGCACGATCTCGGCCACCATGCCAAATACCACCGCCTCGTCGATCTTCCACGGGTCGTGGCCCACCAGGCCGGGGAGGAGCCATGCCAGGCACACCAGCACGAAGAGCACCGTCTTCAGCGGGGTGGGCGAGCCGTCGTAGTCGATGCGGCCGCGGTGGGCTTCGTCGGTCATGGCGGGGATTTTAAGACCGGTTCCAGCGCCCGGACGAGGAACAAACAAAAAGGCAGCCCGGGGGCTGCCTTTTCGCGAGGGTGGTGCAGCGGCTTATTCGGCCGCCTTGGCCGTTCCCTTGCGCGCGTAGCGCTTCTTGAACTTGTCCACGCGGCCGGCGGTATCCATGATCTTCTGCTTGCCCGTGTAGAAGGGATGCGATTCGGCCGAGATCTCGATCTTGTAGACCGGATACTCCTTGCCGTCCTTCCACGTGATCATCTCGTTGGTCGCGACCGTCGAGCGGGTGACGAAGCCGAAGTCGCAGCTGGTGTCGAGGAACACCACTTCGCGGTAGTTGGGGTGGATGCCGTCTTTCATGATTATTCGCTCTGAGTTACGGGCCCGTAGCGGTTTTGCGGGCCCTGAAACAACAATTATCCCGGAAAAGGGCAATGAAAGCAAGGGCTTGTTACCGAACCTCGCCTGGAGCCATCGCCTTGAGCCGACAGGCTTTTTTCGCCACGGCGGCCCCTCCGGCCCGTGTTCTGGCTGACTTTTTGCTGAGGTGACGCTTCCCGTCACCCAGCTTTTCTGACGGGCCCGGCAGCGACTAGTTCGGTTTCCAGATCAAGTTCTCCAATCCGGCATCGCCCTTGACCTTCCCCGTGTCGTTGAGCGGCGGCTACGTCCGCTCCGACGACGTTCCCGCTAGCCGTTCGCTACGCTCACGACCCCTTTTTCATGCTGTTGAAGAACTCATCGTTGTTCTTGGTCGCCCGCAGCTTATCCAGGAGGAATTCCGTCGCCTCCAGCTCATCCATGCCGAACAGCAGCTTCCGGAGGATCCAGACCTTCGGCAGGATGTCGGCCGCGATCAGCAGCTCCTCGCGGCGAGTGCCGGAGCGGTTCACGTTGAGCGAGGGGTAGATCCGCTTCTCGGCCATGCGGCGGTCGAGGTGGATCTCCATGTTGCCCGTGCCCTTGAATTCCTCGTAGATCACGTCGTCCATGCGGGAGCCGGTGTCGATGAGCGCCGTGGCGATGATCGTGAGCGAGCCGCCTTCCTCGACGTTGCGCGCCGCGCCGAAGAAGCGCTTGGGCCGCTGCAGGGCGTTGGAGTCGACGCCGCCCGTCAATACCTTGCCGGAGGCGGGGACCACGGTGTTGTAAGCACGCGCCAACCGGGTGATCGAATCGAGCAGGATGATCACGTCCTTCTTGTGCTCGACCAGGCGCTTGGCCTTCTCGATCACCATCTCGGCGACCTGGACGTGGCGGGTGGCCGGCTCATCGAAGGTGGAGGCGACCACCTCGCCGCGCACCGTGCGGGCCATGTCGGTGACCTCCACCGGCCGCTAGTCGATAAGCACCACGAAAAGGAATAACTAGTGGTGATTGGCGCATATCGGCATGGCGATTTTCATAATAAACACCGACTTG
>JBBQBW010000447.1:0-3160 GCA_038318025.1 Burkholderiales bacterium
TCGCCGGCAGGACCTTCCGCGTTCTCGCCATCGTCTCCGTCCATCGAAGCCTCGATGGAATCGGATTATGAACGAGAAATTTCTATCTGAACAGTATTGCTCCTAGGTGCATAGGTGCCGTCGGAACTTAGTCAATGTCGATGCACTAGGAGTCTGACCCCCAACGCAGCACCTATGCACTAGGAGTCTGACCCCTAACGCTTCGCGAGGTCCACGTCCAGGTATTTCCACGGCTCGTGGCCGAAGGGGTGCTTCTTGAAGTTGAGCAGCCACGGCTGCAGCATCACCGTCTCGGCCTTGAAGGTTTCCACCATCCACGGCACGTAGACGAGGATCAGCTTCACCATCCGCGCGTAGAGGGCGTTGCGCTCCGGGCCGTCGGGCAGCCGCTTGGCGCGCTCGTAGAGGGCGTTGTACTCGGGCAGGTCGAACATCGCGTAGTTGGTCTGGCCGATGGAGCCGGACCACATCAGCTGCAGGAAATTCTCGCCGTCGGGATAGTCGGCGATCCAGCCGTAGCTGAACGACTGCACCTTGCCGAAGCGCGCCTGCTTGCGCAGCTCCGGGAGCTTCTCCACCAGGTTGAAGGTGACGCGGATGCCGATGTCGTCCATCGACTTCTTCCACAGCTCGTTTCTCTGCCGCTCGCGCTGCGTGGGGTAGGAGGCGTGGTCGAAGGAGAGCGGTGAGCCGTCGGGGTTCTCGCGGTAGCCGTCGCCGTCGCGGTCGACGAAGCCGAACATGTCGAGGAGCGCCTTGGCGCGGGCCACGTTGTACTCGAGCGTGGGGCTCACGAAGCCGGGGTCGTGGCCGGCCACCGCCGGGGGCAGTGGCGTGTGCGCCCGGGTGGAGGTGTGCTTGTCGAGGATCGCGATCTGCTCGTCCATCCGGAACGCCATGGCGATGGCGCGGCGCAGCGCTACCCGCTCCGGCGTGTAGCCGCCCAGGTCGTTCTTCTTGCCGTCGATGGAGGTCTGCAGGTTGAAGGTCGTGTACGTCGTGTAGGCCTCTTCGTCGGGCACCACGCGCATGCCGCGTTTCTTCAGGTTCGGCGCGAGCTGGCCGTTGGGCAGCGCCAACGAGGCGAAGTCCGGGGGCACCGGCCGGATGTAGTCGTGCTGGCCGTTGAGGAACGAGAGCCAGCGCGGCTGCGCCTCGTCGATCACCTGGATCTCGATCCGGCCCACCAGCGGCAGGCGCTGTCCCCTCAGGCGCGCGGCGATCTCGCGCGACAGCGGATCGTCGGCGCCGGCGCTCTCGAACACCTCGCCGCGGTACTGGGGATTGGCCTCGAGCACGATGCGCGAGCCGCGCACCCAATCCCTGAGCACGTAGGGGCCGGTGCCGATGGGGTGCGCGTGGAAATCGTCGCCGTGCATCGCCTCCACCTCCCGCGCGACGGCACCGGTGGCGGGCATGGCGAGGACGTAGGCGAAGCCGAAGTCGGTGTTGGCGAGCGTGATGCGCAGCGTGTAGCGGTCGAGCGCCTGCAGGCCCTCGATGGGCCGGTCGTAATCGAACCGCCCCGACTCCTTCGCCGCCTTCATCGCCGCGTCGGCGCCGCGGATCTTGCCTTCCACCAGGAACAGCCACTGGCTGCGGTGCCTGGGGTCCAGCAGGCGCTTGATCGAATAGACGTAGTCGTGGGCGGTGAGCTCGCGCGTGGCGCCTTTGAACGCAGGGTGGGGCGTGAAGTGGATGCCGGGCTTCACTCGCAGGGTATACACGGTGCCGTCGGCGCTCACCTCGGGCAGCGCCTCGGCCGCTCGCGGGCGCAGCTTCGCGGGACGCGCAAGGTAGTCGTACTGCAGCAGCGCCTCGAAGATCTGGTCGTTGATGGCGCCGGAGCCGGCGTCGGATTCCGACTGCGGGTCGAACTTGCTCTCGGCGCTCTGGTAGGCGAGGCGGACCACCTTGCGCGGGTCAGCCGCCTGTGGTGCCTGGGTGAACAGAACCAAGGCGAAAAACAGGAACGCAGATAGGCGCAGATGGAACGCAGATGGTCGCAGATGGGATGAAGCAAGGTGAGAAGGTACGTGACACCAATTGCCGCCGATGAAGCGCAAATATCCTGTCGCGTTCATCGGCTTAGGCGAGACCAGACGAGGAAATCCGACCATTCTCCCGACAGCCGCCCATGGAGCGCAAATGCTCCATCCCATCTGCGACCATCTGCGTTCCATCTGCGCCTATCTGCGTTCCGCCTTAATACAGCCGCGGCCCTAGTGAAGGGTGTGGGAAGGCGCTGGCGGCTCTTCGTTGGCCGAAGGCGTGGGGTCCGGCACCGAGGCGGTGTGGTGCACCACCATCCGCCACCCGGCATCGGTGAGCTCGTAGACGTTGGTGGCGAACACCGACTGCGTGGGCTCGCTGCGCCCGGGGGGCGAGAGCACTTCCACCACCGAGCGCACGGCGACACTCTGGCCGTCGAAAGCGCGCTGGTCGGAAGTGCGCACGCGCAGCTGCGTGCCCGAGGAGAAGATCTGCGCCCAGCTCTCGCGCACCGCCTCGAAGCCCAAAAGCCGCGGGCCCTGGGGATGGATGCACACCACGTCGTCGTCCTCCGCCCACACCACCATCATCGCGGCGAGGTCGGAGCGCTCGAACGCCTCGTAGAAGGCGTTCTCCGCGTCCTCGGGCGTGGGGAAGAGGCGTGACCGGCTGCGGGGGCTGCGCTTGATCATGTGTCACGAAAGGGAAAAGGCGCGAGAGCTTACACTATAGTCCGCCCCCGGCACCCCCCTTCCTTACCCCGCTACCAGGACCTCTCCCTGGCCAAATTTTTCGTCAACGGCGATGCCGTCGACTTCCGCGCTGCCGACGACACGCCCCTCCTGTGGGCCATCCGCGACCACCTCTCCCTCACCGGCACCAAGTTCGGCTGCGGCATGGCGCTCTGCGGCGCCTGCACGGTGCACGTCGACGGGCAGGCCACGCGCTCGTGCGTGACCCCGGTCTCGGCCATCGGGGGCAAGCGCGTCGTCACCATCGAAGGGATCTCGAAGACCTCGCAGGCGAAGACCGCCAACGCGGTGAAGGCGGCGTGGATCGAGCGCGACGTGGTGCAGTGCGGCTACTGCCAGACCGGCCAGGTGATGAGCGCCGTGGCGCTGCTGCAGAAGAACCCATCGCCCAGCGACGCCCAGATCGACGAGGCCAT
>JBBQBW010000448.1:0-3152 GCA_038318025.1 Burkholderiales bacterium
CTTCGTGCTGCCGTTGCTGACCGGCGGCTGATACCCCTCGTCAGGCGCTGAACCGGCCCGGGTGCTCCCCGGGCCGCTCTCCCCTCGCGTGCCGGTTCCGGCACGCCCCTTGCTCTTGATCTCCGGTCCGAGCGACCATCCCTGCCTCTCCCCTGAAACGGGGCGGTGGAGGTGCCGCGAACGGGCACTTTCGTCGCCCACCGGAGACGAGTGGCGGCGCGGACACCCCTCCCAGAAGGGGTGCCGACACGAAGGACAGGGAGCGGATTTCATGAAGCGATCCATAGCCAGCCCCATGCAGGCGCTGGCCCAATGCCTTGCGGCCCTCGTCGCGCTCGCGGCACCCCTCGAGGCGCAAGCCGGCGCGGCCGAGCAGGCCCTCGTCACCCATTACTACCCGTCGTGGCTGCGCCGCGCGCCGGATGCGGGCGGGCTCGCGTACTGGGACGCGGAGGCGAGCCGCCTCCGGGCCGCGGGCGAAGACCCGCGCGAAGCATTCCTCGCGATGGCCACCCAGTTCGTGGACAGCGCCGAGTACCGCGCCTTGAACCGCTCGACGCCAGACTTCCTCACCGACCTCTACACGGCGTTCTTCCGCCGCGCGCCCGATGCGGGCGGGCTCGCGTACTGGCAGGGGCTGGTGGCGCAGGGGCTGCCGCGCGCGTCGGTCCTGGGCGAGTTCCTGTTCTCGCCCGAGTTCAACCAGTACATCACCGCGCAACTCGGTGCAGTGGCGAGCCGGCCCGAGAGCACCACGGTGACGGACTTCTATCGTGGCTACCTCTCGCGCCTGCCCGACTCGGGCGGGTTCGTCTACTGGGTGCAGCGATTCCGCGCCGCGCAATGCGGCAACCTCACCGAGCTGCCCGCGACGTCGCAGGCGATCTCGTCGCTCTTTCAGGGCAGCAGCGAATATTCCGCGCGCGCGCGCTCCAATGCCGACTTCGTGGCGGACCTCTACGGCGCGTTCATGCGGCGTGGCGGCGACCTCTCGGGGCTGCGCTACTGGGTTGCGCAGATGGAGGCCGGCACCGCCCGCGACGCCGTGCGGCAGCGCATCCTCGAGAGCCCCGAGTTCCAGGCGCGGCTCGCCGCCATCGCCGCCGCCGGCTGCTACACGCCGTCGCTCGAGAAGCGGCGCGAGGCGGCGCGGTTGCTGCAGCAGGGAACATGGGGCGCCACGCTCACCGAGATCCTGCGGACGGCGGAGATCGGGCCCGATGCCTGGCTCGGGGAGCAGTTCGCCGCGCCGCTCGCCACGTACACCGCGCTCGCGGAGCAATACCTCGCGCAGAACAAGCTCGGGCAGAACGGCTGCACCGGCACCAACCAGGCGGGTGGTTGCCCCTGGTTGGTGAACCGGGCCGTCTTCTACAAGAACGCCTTCGAGGCCCCGGACCAACTACGTCAGCGCGTGACCAATGCACTCACGCAGATTGTGGTCGTCTCCTCCATGAACGACCGCATCGACAGCGCCGGCACGGCGCTGCCCAACTACCTCGATGCGGTGGGCCGCCACGCTTTCGGCAACTTCCGCGACCTGCTGCGCGACGTGACGCTGCATCCCGCGATGGGGGTGTACCTCGACATGCTGGGCAGCAGCCTCGAGGTGCCCAACGAGAACTTCGCGCGCGAGCTGCTGCAGATCTTCTCCATCGGCACCGTGTGGCTCAACGCCGATGGCACGCCGATGCGCGATGGCGCGGGCCGGCAGATCCCCACCTACGACGAAGACACCGTGAAGGGCTTCGCCAAGGCCTTCACCGGGTGGAACCACGCCGGGCAGGACATGACCAAGCCGGGCAAATTCTACTGGCCCGATGCGCGCTGGACGGTGCCGATGGAGCCGTGGACCGCGCGGCGCTGCCCGCAGGACTTTCGATGGCCCGCCGGCAGCACCACCACCTGGTGCAACACCGCCGACCCGACGCGCTCCTATCCTCCGCCGCACGACGCGGGTGCCAAGCAGCTGCTGCAGTACGCCGGGGCTGCGTTCGCGAGCCTGCCGCCCGGACAGACGCCGCAGAAGGACCTGGCGGACGCGCTCGACAACATCTTCCACCATCCGAACGTCGGACCCTTCATCGGCAAGCAGCTGATCCAGCGGCTGGTGACGAGCAACCCGTCGCCCGCCTACGTCCAGCGCGTGGCCGCGGCCTTCGCCAACAACGGCACGGCCGTGCGCGGCGACCTGCGCGCGGTGGTGCGCGCCATCCTGCTCGACACCGAGGCGCGCAGCGTCGCGGTGGCGGCGGGCAACACCTTCGGCAAGCTGCGCGAGCCGGTGGTGAAGTTCATCCACCTGCATCGCGCCTTCGATGCGCGTCCCAGCGGCGGCTACTACGACGTGGACGACCTTTCCGATCCCTCGTACCTCAACCAGTCGCCGCTCGCGGCACCGTCGGTCTTCAACTTCTACGGCCGGGACTTCGCGCCCTCGGGGCCCCTCGGCCAGGCCGGTCTCGTGGGCCCCGAATTCGAGCTCGCCACGTCCTCGGCGATCACCGGGTTCGCGGAGTTCACCATCTGGGCCGTGTACGGCGGCCATGGCCAATGGCTGGATGCCTCGCGCCTCATCCGGCCGAACTACGATCGCTACCTCGTCGGTGCCAGCCCCATCGCCGACCGGCCGCAGGAGCTGGTGGACGAGCTGGACCTGCTGCTCACCGCCGGCAACCTGAAGCCCGCATTCAAGGCCCAGCTCGCGACGGCGCTCGCCGCGGTCACGCGCACCAAGGTCGAGGACCAGCGCCGCGACCGGTTGCGCGTGGCCTTCTGGCAGATCGTCCATTCGGCCGAATACGCCGTGCAGCGTTGAGAAGGCACACCATGAACCGACGCCGCTTCATCCAATCCCTGTCCGCGCTCGGCGCGACGCCGATCCTGCCCGGTTACCTGGGGCCCGCCCACGCTGCCGACGTGTCCGGCTACAAGGCGCTCGTCTGCGTGTTCCTGTTCGGCGGCAACGACAGCCACAACATGGTGGTGCCCCTCGGCAACACCGAGTACGACACCTATGCCGCTGCGCGCGGCGGCCAGGCCGCGGCAAATGGTCTCGCGCTGCCTAAAGCGTCGCTGCTGCCACTCACGGGCGGCGCGTATGGTTTCCACCCCGCGATGCCGGGGCTCGCCGCCATGTACAACACCGACCG
>JBBQBW010000449.1:0-3146 GCA_038318025.1 Burkholderiales bacterium
GCAGACGGCACGCCTAACGTGATCTACCTGCAGGACGCGATCGACGGCTGGATCGGCGTGGGCAAGGCGCGCGTCATCCTTCCGATCACCGATCCCTACGTGGTGCACCACGGCGCGCTTGGATCCTTCGCGACGATCTACGTCGAAGGCGCCGATCGCGATGCGGTCGCCGCCAAGCTGCGCGCGCTCGAAGGCATCGAGGTAGTGCTCGGCAACGCGGAGGCGGCGAAGCGCTTCGAGCTGCCGCCGGACCGGATCGGCGACCTGGTGGTGGTCTCCACCCGGCACGTGGTGCTGGGCACCAGCGCCTCGCGCCACGACCTGTCGGGCCTCGACGCGCCGCTGCGCAGCCATGGCGGCATCTCCGAGCAGACGGTGCCCCTCCTCTTCAACCGCAAGGTGACCGGGCTCGCCGAGGGCAGGCGGCTGCGCAACTTCGACATCCTCGACATCGCCCTCAATCACCTGGAGGCGCGGGTGCCGGCATCCGCCGCCGCCGCGGACTGACCGCCATGAACGATCGCGTCCAGGGCCAGCGGCACCTCGAAGTCCGTTACCCGTTCACCGGGGAGGTCGTCGGCACCGTGCCCAAGGCCACGGTGGCGGAAGTCCGCGCCGCCCTCGCCACGGCCCACGCCTGCAAGCCGAAGCTCACGCGCTACGAGCGCGCGACGATCATGCAGAAGGCCGCGGAGCTCTTGCGGGGGCGGGTGGCCGAGGCTTCCGACCTCATCACCCGCGAGTCGGGCCTGTCGAAGAAGGACTCGACCTACGAGGTGGGCCGGGTGTGCGACGTGTTCACCTTCGCCGCCATCGAGGCGCTGAAGGACGACGGCCAGGCGTTCTCCTGCGATTTGACTCCCCACGGCAAGAACCGCCGCGTCTACACCAAGCGCGAGCCGCTGCTCGGCGTGATCTCCGCGATCACGCCGTTCAACCATCCGATGAACCAGGTGGCGCACAAGGTGGCGCCCTCCATCGCCACCGGGAACCGCATGGTGCTGAAGCCCTCGGAGAAGACGCCGATGTCGGCGTACTACCTCGCCGAGCTGCTCTACGAGGCGGGCCTGCCGCGCGAGATGTTCCAGGTGCTGACCGGCGACCCGCGCGAGATCGCCGACGAGCTGATCACCAACGAGCACGTGGACCTGGTCACTTTCACCGGAGGCGTGGCGGTCGGGAAGTACATCGCCTCGAAGGCGGGTTATCGCCGCGTCGTGCTGGAGCTCGGCGGCAACGACCCGCTGATCGTGATGGAGGACGCCGACCTCGAGGAGGCGGCAACCCTCGCCGTTCAGGGCTCGTACAAGAACAGCGGCCAGCGCTGCACCGCGGTCAAGCGAATGCTGGTCCACGAGAAGGTGGCGCAGCGCTTCACCGACCTGGTGGTGGCGAAGACCGAAGCATGGAGCTTCGGCGACCCGATGAACGCCAAGATGGAGATGGGCACGGTGATCGACGCGGCCGCGGCGAAGCTTTTCGAGTCGCGGGTGAACGAGGCGGTCGCGGCGGGCGCGCGGCTGCTCGCTGGCAACCGCCGCGAGGGCGCGCTCTATTCCCCCACGGTGATCGACCGCGTCGACCCGGCGATGACGCTGGTGATGCAGGAGACCTTCGGCCCGGTGTCGCCGATCATCACATTCCGCGACATCGACCACGCCATCGCCATCTCCAACGGCACCGCCTACGGGCTCTCCTCGGCGGTGTGCACCAACCGGCTCGACTACATCCAGCGCTTCATTGCGGATCTGCACGTGGGCACCGTCAACATCCGCGAGGTGCCGGGCTACCGTCTCGAGCTGACACCTTTTGGCGGCATCAAGGACTCCGGTCTCGGCTACAAGGAAGGCGTCCAGGAGGCGATGAAGAGCTTCACCAACCTCAAGACCTTCAGTCTGCCGGGATGAGTTCCGCCATGACCGCGCCGGGTGCCAAAACGGAATCGAATTGCAAACACTCCTGAACCTTCTCGCCAGCGTCGCCCTCCTCGTCTGGGGCACGCACATCGTGCGCACCGGAATCCTGCGCGTCTTCGGCTCGGACCTGCGCCGCATCCTGTCGAAGAGCGTGGCCAACCGCGCCTCGGCGTTCTTCGCCGGCATGGGGGTCACGGGACTGGTGCAGTCCTCCAGCGCCACGGCGCTCATCACCAGCTCGTTCGTCTCCCAGAACCTGATCGCGCTCTCGGCGGCGCTCGCGATCATGCTGGGCGCGGATGTCGGCACCGCGATGCTGGCGCAGGTCTTCTCCCTCGACCTGTCGTGGCTGTCGCCGCTGCTGATCTTCTTCGGCGTGGTGTTCTTCCTCTCCCGCCGCAACACGAAGGCAGGCCAGATCGGCCGCGTGGCGATCGGTCTGGGCCTCATGATGCTGGCGCTCCAGCTGGTGATGCAGGCCACCCGCCCGATCACCGAGGCGCAGGGCATGCGGGTGATCTTCGGCACGCTCTCGGGCGACCCGATGCTCGACATGCTGATCGGTGCCGTCTTCACCATCGCGTCGTTCTCCAGCCTCGCGGTCGTGCTGCTCACCGCGGCGCTCGCCGCCGCGAGCGTCATCTCCATGCCCGTGGCGCTGTGCCTGGTGCTGGGCGCCAACCTCGGCAGCGGCCTCCTCGCCTTCATCGTGAACCTGCGCACGCCCGGGGCGGGACGCCGCGTGGCCTTCGGCAACCTGCTCTTCAAGGTCACCGGCTGCATCGTCTTCTCGGTGGCGCTGCCCTGGGTGATGCAGCTCCTGGCGCGAATCGATGGGGACACCCAGCGCCAGGTGGTGCATTTCCACGTCCTGTTCAACGTGACGCTGGCGATACTCTTCATCGGCTTCACCGACCAGATCGCCCGGTTCATCGAGAAATGGCTCCCGGTCGCGCGCGAGAAGGTGCCGCAGACGGAGCCGCGCTTCCTCGACGAGGCGGCCATCGACACGCCAGCCCTGGCGCTCGCCAACGCCGCCCGCGAGACCCTGCGCATGGGCGATCTGGTCGAACGCATGCTCACCCGCTTCCGCGACGGCGTGATCGCCAATGACCGCCCGGCCATCGAGGAGATCGCCCGCCTCGGCCGCGCGCTCGACCGCCTGCAGGATGCGGTGAAGGCCTACCTCACCCGCATCGGCGCCGACGACATGGCGGGGCAGGACGCCAA
>JBBQBW010000450.1:0-3145 GCA_038318025.1 Burkholderiales bacterium
GTGACGCGGTCGAGGGTGATGCGCGCCATCGGGTCGCCGGCCTTCACCTCGTCGCCTTCCTTCACCATCAGGTCGGCGACGCGGCCGCCATCGGGAAGCAGCACGCGCGCGGCGCCGGTGTCGAGCGCGAGAAAGCCCTCGACCCGCTCGCGGCGCGTGTACTGGCCCCAGACGGCGACGGCAATCACCACGAACGCCACGCCGGCGGCGAGCGTGGTGAAGACCCAGAAGGGAACCGGGCGGGCGATGGTGGCCTCGCCGAGGAATTTCTCTCGCTGGGCGTCGATCGCCTCTTGTCGGAATAGTTGGCGGGGCATGGGAGCACCCGGATTCTAATGCAACGCGGTCGCCACGCGCCGGGTCCAGGGCGATCACCCCATTGGTTGAATGTGTTAACGACCTCCTTGCAACAAGAACTGCGGAGGTGATAGGATTGTCACCTTAGGTGATAACCCTATCACCTGTCCGTGGGAGGAACCAATGGAATCCCCGCTTACCGCCCGTCAGGCGGAAATCCTTGAAATTATTCGCAATTGCATCGCGGAGACCGGGCGTCCTCCCTCGCGGCCTGAGCTCGCTAAGCTGCTGGGCGTGGCTTCCACCAACGGCGTCTTCAAGCACCTCGATGCCCTGGCCCGCAAGGGCGCCATCGAGCTCTCCCCCAACTCCGCCCGCGGCATCCGGGTGGTGGAGTCGGGCCTGCCCCTCGTGGGCCACGTGGCCGCGGGCAGCCCCATCCTCGCCATCGAGAACATGCTCGGGCGTTATCCCGTCGACCCCGACCTCTTCAACCCGCGCGCCGATTACCTCCTGCAGGTGAAGGGCCTGTCGATGCGCGACGAAGGCATCCTCGACGGCGACTGGCTCGTGGTTCATCGCACCTCGCAAGCGAAGAACGGCCAGCTGGTGGTGGCGCGCGTGGGCGACGACGTCACCGTCAAGCGCCTCAAGCTGCGTGGCCACAAGGCGGAGCTCATCCCCGCCAACCCCGCCTACCAGACGCTGCACTTCGACTTGAATCGCGAGGTCCTTTCCATCGAGGGCATCGGTGTGGGCGTCATCCGCAACCTCGTCGCGAGGGCCAACGCATGAAGGCCACCGTCGCGCAGCTCACCCAGTTTCCCGGCGTCTGGCGTGGCGGCGAGCTGGAGAACGTGGTGCATCCCACGGTAGCCACCGGCCACGCGCTCCTCGATCGCGAGCTGCCCGGCGGCGGCTGGCCGCTTTCCACGCTCTCCGAGGTGTTGCATGAAGGCGTGGGCATCGGCGAGGTGGCGTTCCTCGCCGGGGCGTTGGCGCGCGCCAGCGGGGAAGGGCGCCTGGTGACATGGATCAACGCACCGCACCTGCCGTTCGCCCCGGCGCTCGCGCGTTCCGGCCTCGAGCTCTCACGCTGCCTGGTGGCGCGGCCCGCCAATCGCGACGTCGGGCTCTGGGCCGCGGAGCAGGCGCTCAAGTCGGGTGCCTGCGGCGCGGTGCTGTTCTGGCCCGACGAGCAGGTGGATTACGCGTCGCTGCGGCGGCTGCAGATGGCGACCGAGGCGGGGCGCTGCATGGCGGTGCTGTTCCGTTCTACCGCGTGCGAGCGGCTCTCGACCCCGGCGCACTTGCGGGTGGTGCTCACCCGCGAGGCCGGCACGCTCAGGCTGCGCATCCCGAAGCGCCGCGGCCCGCCGCTGGTGAATCCCGTGACGCTCGCCGTCGGCCGCACGCGCCCCCCGGGGGCACGGTCCGTCGCGCCCGCTCCCACGCACACCCGAGCGCGCGCCTTCCACCTCGCCGGCCGCTAGGTTTCCCATGCTCTGGGTCGCGCTCGAGCTGCCCGCGTTGCCGCTGCAGGTGGTCGAGCGCGCGGGTATTTCCGCGTCACCACTGGTGGTGTCCGAAGGCGTGGCCCAGCGTCCCACCGTGGCCTGCGCCAACGCGGCGGCGCGCGCCGCGGGCATTCGCGAGGGGCAATCGGTGGCCTCGGCGCGTGCGCTCGCGGGCGAGCTCAAGGTCGTCCCACGCGACCTCACCGCCGAGCGCGAGGCCCTCGAGCGGCTCGCCGGCTGGGCGGGCCAGTACACGCCCATGGCCTGCCTGGACGGGCAAGGTATCGCGCTCGAGGTGGAGCCGAGCTTGAAGCTATTCCAGGGACACGCGCGGCTCACCACGGAAATCCGCCAGGGCGTGCGCGCGCTGGGCCTGCACGCGACCCTCGGCGTCGCTCCCACCCCGCTCGCGGCGCGCTTGATGGCGCGCGCCGAGGCGCAGGGCCAGCCCACGCGCGGCTGCCTCACGGTGGAAGAGTTGCGGCTGCGCATCGCGGAGCTCCCGATCTTCCTCCTCGACTGGCCGGAGAAGACCCTCGCGCGCCTCACCGACCTGGGCATCCTGCGCATGAAGGATGTCCTCGACCTGCCGCTGGAAGGCCTCGCGCGCCGCTTCGGCCCCGAGCTGGCGCTGGGCATCGAGCGGCTGATGGGCCGCATCGCCGATCCGCGCGTGCCCCATGCGCCGCCGCCCCGTTTTCGCGCGCGCCTCGAGCTGCCCGCGGAGGCCGAGGGCGTGGAAGCGCTGCTGTTTGCGTTGCGCCGGCTGCTCGCCGAGTTCGAGGGTTTCCTGCGGGGGCGCGGCTGCGGCGTGCAGCGCCTGGCGCTCGGCTTCGACCACGTGCGGCGTCCCCGCACGCGCATGGAGCTGGAGTTCGCCTCGCCGGAGCGTGAGGCCGATTTCATCCTCGCGATCGCCCGCGAGCGGCTGGGGCGGCTCACCCTCGTGGCGCCGACGCATTCGATCGAGCTACGCGCCGACGCGCTGCTGCCCTATGCGCCGCGCGAGGGCGCCTGGCTTCCCGGCCCGCGGGAGCAGTCGTTGGATCGCGTGCGCCTGGTGGAGCGGCTTTCGGCGCGCCTGGGGAGCGAGCGTGTTTTCGGCATCGCTCTGGGCAATGACCACCGGCCGGAGAAGAGCTGGGCCGCGAACCCGGGGCGGCTGCCGGCGGCACCACGCGCCTGCGATCCCGGCGAAGTCTCGTGCCATCGGCCCACGTGGCTGCTGCAGCGTCCCCACCGGCTGGTGACGCGAGAAGGGCTGCCGACGCTGCAAGGCGACCTCAGCATCGCCGCGGGGCCCGAGCGCATCGAGGCCGGCTGGTGGGATG
>JBBQBW010000451.1:0-3131 GCA_038318025.1 Burkholderiales bacterium
AGCAGGCCCGGGGTCGTCTTGTCGCATCCGCCCAGGAGCACCGCGCCGTCCACGGGGTGCGAGCGCAGCAGTTCCTCCGCCTCCATCGCGAGCAGGTTCCGGTAGAGCATGGTGGTGGGCTTCACCATCACCTCTCCCAGGGACAGCGCGGGAAGCTCCACCGGGAAAGCGCCGGCCAGCAGGATCGCTTCGCGAACCGAGGTGGCCCGCTCGCGAAGGTGGGCGTGGCAGGGCGAGAGGTCGCTCCAGGTGTTCAGGATGGCGACGACCGGGCGGCCCAGGAACTCCTCGCGCGCGAGACCGCGCTGCTGCAGTCGCTGGCGGTGGGCAAAGGAGCGCATGCCTTCGCCGGCTAGCCAGCGCTGGCTGCGCAGCGATTCGAGGCTTCGGCGGTGGGGCGTGACCAACGTCGGGGCTCCTTCGGGCGTCCGGCTCACCGGTGGAAAAGCGGCGGGCGCCGCGGACAGTCTAGCCTGACCGCGACGCCCGCGAGGATGCGCGCCTCAGAAGTCGAGGCGGGCGTTGACGCCGAAGTAGCGCTCGTCGTCGCGCGGCACCGAGCGCTGGGTATTCGCGCCCGGCAGCAGAAATGCCGCGTACGACTTGTCGCCGAGGTTCTTGCCGATGAGTGCCACCCGCCAGCCGCTGCCCGGCCGGGAGAGGGCGATGCTCGCGTTGTAGATGCCGTAGGCGGGCTGGATCGTGTTGGCCGAAGTCGACAGGTCGAACTGCACCTTGCTCGAATAGCTGTAGTCCGTGGCCATGTCCACTCGGAAGGCGCCCACCTGCATCCAGTAACCCGCGCGGACGACGCCCTTCCAGTCCGGCGCCGACGGCAGGGGCTGGTTGGTGAGGTCCGGACAGGTGGCGCCCACGGGGCAATTGAACCGATCGACCCGGGCGCGTGTGTTCGCCACGGCGGCCGACAGGCTCAACTGCCGCGTGACCTTGGCGTCGATGTCGAGCTCCACGCCCTTCGTGGACACGTCGCCCGCGTTGATGAATCGCGTGACCACCGTGCCGGCCACGAGATCCGGGTAGTTGGCCTGGTATCCCGTGTACTTCGTGTCAAAGACGGCCACGTTCACCCGCACCCGGTTGTTGGCGAACGTCGACTTGAGGCCGGCTTCCCAGCCCTTGGACTTTTCCGGGTCGAGCGCGAGGTCGGCCGTGGAAGTCATGTTGAAGAAGGCATTGTAGGCCGGTCCCTTGTAGCCCTGCGAGTAGGTCACGTAGCCCATGACGTCGCTGGTGAAGTCGAACTGCGGCCCGACGCGCCCGGAAACGCCGGCTTCCTTGGTCGATCCGGTGGTGAACGGCCGCGACGGTTGCACGCCCGGAATCGCGGCTGGGGCAGTGGAAACGCGCGTGTGGTAGTAGGCGAGCTCGTCACGCGTGTAGCGAAGGCCGAATATGCCGCGCAGCGCCTTGCTGAAATGGAAGGTCCCCTCGCCGAAGACAGAGGCGCTCTTGCCGTCGGTGCCGTAGGTGGCGACGCCGTTGTCGTTCAGGTTCGCCGCGCACGGCGTGAGCCCGTTGGCGAGCGTCGTCAGCGTACCGTTGCAGCGCACCACGTCGCGGCGATAGATCTCATCGGTCTCGGTGTCCATGTAGAAGAGCCCGGCCACGTAGTCAAAGGCGCCGCCCTTGGCCGAGGCCACGCGAAGCTCCTGCGAGAGGGTCTTGGACTCGAGCTCGCCGCGGTCCGAGAGCTGCGCGATCTGGTTCACGACGAAACCGGTGCCATCGATGTCCTGGAACTGGACGTTGTTCCATTGCCGCCAGGCGGTGATGGAAGTGATCGCGAGCTTGCCCGCATTCCAGTCCACCTGGGCCGAGAGGCCCTTGTTCGTGTCCTCGACACGCTCCCTCACGTTGGTGGCGACGTCGCGATTCTCGGCGCCGATCGCGATTGGGGCGAGCGCCGCGGTGATGGCGGCGTTCGCGCGCACGAAAGGTCCCCGGGTTCCGGTGTCATCGGCCTTCGCGTAATCGCCGATCAGGGTGATCGTCACGTCCCGGGATGCGGAGAAGGCGGCCTTGCCGCGCACGCCCTTGCGGTCGTAGCCGCTGACGTCCTCTCCCAGGAAGGTGTTCTTCACGTTGCCGTCGTACTTGCCGACGAAGGCCGTGACCGAGCCGAGAAGGCCCTGCGACACCTCGCCGGAGGCGCCGACGCGAAGACGCCGCTCGTTGCCCTCGAAATAGGACAGGTCGGCGAAGGCTTCCCGGCTGGGTACGAGCGGCCGCGTCACGATGTTCAGCACGCCGGCCGAGGCGTTCTTGCCAAACAGGGTTCCCTGCGGGCCGCGGAGCACCTCGACGCGCTCGATGTCCATGAGGTCAAGCGTCGCCTGGCCGGGGCGGGCGAAGACCACGCCGTCGACCACCGTGGAGACCGTGGGCTCCACGCCCGGCGAGGTCGAGATCGTCCCGACGCCGCGGATGAAGAGGGAAGTGTCCTTGTTCGAGGCGTTCGCCCGGAAGTTCAGGGCGGGGGTCTGCGCCGTGAGCGTGCTCACGTTGTTGATGTTCTGCTGCTCGAGGAGCTCGCCCGAGATCACAGTCACCGCGACCGGAACGGTCTGGAGGGACTCGGAGCGCTTGGTGGCCGTCACCGTGATCTTCTCGAGATGCTCGGCATCCTTGTCCTTCGCGGCCTCTGTCTGCGCCTGCTGGGCGCCTGCCAGGCCGGTTGCCAGCGCTGCGACGGACGCGATGGCCGGCGCGATGCAGCGCCTGTACGAGTCCAGCTTGCCTTGCCGTTCCTTTTTCATGCGTTTCTCCTCCCGGGTAGGGGCCGGAGAGCGATTCCGGCCCGATCGCACTTTGTCGTCTGCAGCATGACCGCGCCGCCGCCACTGCTGCGATGGCGGCCGGAGTCTGGAATATTCGCTGGGGTCCGGCAAGTAGATGATATAGATGACTTGGCCGCGGCCGGTTCCCATGCTCCGGTGGCCGCGACGGGCGGCCCCTTCAAGCCGCGGGCGAGGACACACTGCTCGGCGCTTTCGTTGCGGGAGGCAGCAGGTCCACGACAAGTATTCGCCGGTCGCGAAGCGCGCGGGCACCTGATATCGGCCGGACCATTGACTTGGCGCAAGGGCGTTTCCGGCACGGGGAATAGCCTG
>JBBQBW010000452.1:0-3125 GCA_038318025.1 Burkholderiales bacterium
CGGCGTCTGCTCGGCGGGCTTCAGGACGAAGGTGCAGCCCACCGCGAGGCCGGGGGCGACCTTGCGCGTGATCATCGCATTGGGGAAATTCCACGGCGTGATGGCGGCCACGACGCCGATGGGCTGCTTGATGGTGATGATGCGGCGGTCATTGGAGGGCGTGGGGATCACGTCGCCGTAGACGCGCTTGGCCTCCTCGGCGAACCACTCGACGAACGACGCCCCGTACATGATCTCGCCCTTGGCCTCGGCGAGCGGCTTGCCTTGCTCGGTGGTGAGCAGCAACGCCAGGTCGTCGGCGTTGGCGACGATGAGGTCGTGCCAGCGGCGCAGGATCCTGGAGCGTTCCTTCGCCGTGAGCGCCTTCCACCCCGGCAGCGCACGCTGCGCGGCCTCGATGGCGCGCTTCGCCTCCGCCGTGCCCATGTCCGGCACGTTGCCCACGAGGGTGCCGTTGCCCGGGTTGTCGACGTCGAAGCGCTGCTTCGAATCGGCCTCGCACCAGGCGCCATCGATGTAGGCCTGGTTGCGGAAGAGCTTCGGGTCCTTGAGGACGGGGGCGGCGATTTGGTCCTTGACGACGGCGTTCATGGCAGGTTCTCCGGGATCGATGTCAGGCGGCGGGCGACTGCGCCTCGCCGGTGGGGCGTCGAGCGGCGTACCGGCCGCTCCAACGCCATTTTCCCCGCAATTTTAGCTAATCGGCGCCGAGGGCCCGGTTGGCCTTCCGCCAGCGCCACGCCACCGCCGCCCAGGCGATGGCCGCGTGGGCCGCGCCCAGCCCGGTGGCCGCCCAGCCGCCCAGGCCGAAGGGCTGGAAAAACTGCGCGACAGCGTCGAGCCCGACCCCGGCGAGGAAGATCGGGATCACGTACCAGAGCAGGACCAGGTAGAGCAGCGTTGCCGCCTCGACGCGACGCGCCCTCGGGCCCAGAGCGAAGAACACCAGGATGCCGAGGTCGCGCGCGGCGAACAGCACCGCGGCCACCGGATAGCCACCGATCCACTTGCCCGGCACGCTCGCATCGAATCCGTGGGGGAAAGCGGCCGCGGCGATCGCGAACACGACCGCGGTGGCGAGCGCCGTGGCCCACAGGGGCAGGTCCTCGAGGGCGCGGCGCCAGCGCCCGGCGCGCGCGTGCACCACCAGCCGGCGCAGCCGCATCGCCGTGGTGTGCTCGGCGAAGATCGCGTAGTAGGTGAGCACGAGGCTCACGATGAGGCCAGCGAAGGTGAAGGCCGAACGCATACCGCCGGACTGGAAATCGCCGAACCCGGAGATGTAGACCGCGAGGAAGACCACGAAAGCGGGGAAGGCCCACGGCAGGCGCCCCATCTTCAGCTCCCGCGACATCTCCCGGTGGGCCGCCAGCATCCCCCACCCGGCGAAGGACAACGCGGAGAGGGCGACGAAGGCCATGGTGTCGCGCGTGGCGCCAAACCAGGTGAAGCCGTTGAAGTGCGCGCCGTCGTAACGCATGAACACCACCGACGCCACGATCAGGGCCGGGAGGAAGAAGATCGTTCCCATGCGCTGGCCGAGCTTCGAGTCCTTGCGCGCCGCCTGCAGGCTCGCGGCCAACGCCGCGCCCTGCAGCGCGAGCCCCGCGCCGAACACGGCGAGCAGCGTCCAGCCCACCTGGCGTGACGCGGGCAGCAAGCGCGCCGTCGCCACGATCGCCGCGACGCAGAAGATGCCGCCATACCAGCTGAACGCGGTGGCGCCCCAGAGCTTGCCCCACGCCACCTGCCACGGCGTGAGCGACGAGAGCCGCTGCCAGTCCCAGGTGCGCTCGCGCACCTCCTCGGCCACCGACTCCGAGGCCTGGCGTGACCCCCAGAAAATCACCAGCAGCATCAGGAGCCCGAGGGCCGTGGAGTAGACGTTTTCCGCCCACTCGGGGCCGGTGTTGCCGGCGATGACGCCGAACACGAGGAGCAGCACCGCGGGCATCGCCAGCAGGCGATGGGTGGTGAGCTCCAGCCACAGGTTGCGGCGCAGCTCCGGATTCATCGCGTCACCGTCTCGAGGTAGGAATCGTGGAGGTTCTGCCGCACCTCGTCGAAGGCGGACACCGCGAGTCCCGCCTCCACCAGAGTGCGCAGCAGCGCGGACTGCTCGGGCGCCGCCCCGGTCCAGTCGAAGGTGGCGCCCGCCTCGCCCTCGGCCTCGATCGCTACCGCCCCGGCCTCTTCCAGCAGCTCCGCGAGCCGCGCGTCGGGAATGGCGAGCTGCACGCGAAGCCGCCGCGCGTCGAGGGCGCCGGCGGCGCGCAGTGCCCGCTGCTCCACCACGCGGCCCGCACGCAGCACCAGCATGTGGGTGGAATACTCGTCCAGCTCGGCGAGGATGTGGGAGGACACCACCAGCGTCATGCCCTCGGACTGCAGCGTGCGGAACAGGGTCGCCAGGGCGTGACGCGCCTCCGGGTCCAGGCCCGCGGCAGGCTCGTCCAGCAGCAGCAGGCGCGGTGCGTGGATGATCGACTGCCCGATCGCGAGGCGTTGCCTCAGGCCCCGCGAGAGCGTACCGGCCACGACGGCGAGCCGGTCCTCGAGCCCCAGCATCGAAGCGGTGCGCGTGACACGCGCCTTCGACTCACGCTCGTCGCCGCCGTGGATCGACCAGGCGTGCCGCAGGCATTGCTGCACGGTGAGCGACTCGTAGACGCCGAAGAAATCCGAGAGGTAGCCCAGGTGCCGGTGCGCTTCCCGGGGGGAATCGAGCACGTCCACGCCATTGATGAAGATTTCGCCGGCGAGCGGCGTCTCCAGCCCCGCCATGGAGCGCAGCAGCGTCGACTTGCCCGCGCCGTTGGGGCCCACCAGGGCGGTCACGGTGCCGGGCTCGAGCTCGAAGGAAACGTCGTGGAGGGCGCGCACGCCTGGGTATTCAAAACGCAGGCCCGAAACGCGGGCGATGGGAGGTGTCATGCGGGCCTGGATGTGGGTTGACGGGATTGTAGCTATGATTGGCGCCATCCACGCAAGGAGGCCTCCATGCCGCGTCTCGCCGCACTCGCAGCCACCGCAGCGCTCGCATTCTCGATCGCCCTCCCCGCCCCGGCGGCCACGCTGCGCTGGTCGAGCCAGGGCGACTACCTCACCGCCGACCCGATGGCGCA
>JBBQBW010000453.1:0-3111 GCA_038318025.1 Burkholderiales bacterium
GTCCGCGGTCTCGAAATAGGCTCCGTATGCGCCGACGACGATCCCGTGGGCGGCATCGACGAAGATCATATCGAGCAGCGGCAGCAGCTCGGGCGGCTCGGTGGCGAGCTTCTTCCAGTTCTCGCCGCCGTCATCGGTCGCGAGCACCGTGGAATCGTGGCCCACGGCCCAGCCCACCTTCGCATCGCGGAAGCGCACCGCGGTCAGCATCGGCGTCGCCGGCGATTTCGCCCGCCGCCAGCTCGCGCCCTGGTCGTCGCTCAGCAGGATGTAGCCGCGGTCGCCGACGGCAACCGTGCGCGTACCGATCCGCGCAGCGTCCAGCAACAGCAGGCGCTGCACCGCCACGGCGGGAACGGGCCCCGGGTCGTGGGGGGATTCCTGGGCGGGGGCGGAGGGTGAAACGAAAAGGCCGCAGCACAACGCCGCGGCCCCGATCACGCCCTTCATCGCGCCCGCCCGCCTCCCGGGTCGACGGTCAACGCGTGCCTGCGCCGCGCAGGTTGGAGGGCGTGTAGTCCCCGGCGCTGCGCTTGATGGACTCGTAGATCACCTTCTCTTCGCTGCGCAGGCCCATCGCGATGTAGCGGCGCGACTGCAGGTCGTTGTGGACCTCCAGGGTGCCGAAGAACATCGGGACGTTGTACCAGTTCTCGTTGTGCTGCTCGGCATAGCGCCACAGCTGGCCGCGGCCGTCGTACTTGTCGGTCGCGACGATCGCCCAGCTGTCCTCGTCGATGAAGAAGACGCGCTTGGAGTAGATGTGGCTGGTGCCCGGCTTCAGCGTCGCCTCCACCACCCAGACGCGGTGCAGCTCGTAGCGCGCGAGGTCCTGGTTGATGTGGCCCGGCTTCAGGATGTCCGCGTACTTGAGCTTCGGATCCGAGAGCTTGTACGAGTTGTACGGTACGTACAACTCGCGCTTGCCCACCAGCTTCCAGTTGTAGCGGTCGGTGGCGCCGTTGAACATTCCAAAGTCGTCGTTGGTGCGCAGCCCGTCGGCGGCAGTGCCGGGGTTGTCGTAGGCGACGTTCGGGGCGAGGCGCACGCGGCGCTGGCCCGGGTTGTAGGTCCACGCGCTCCTCGGCTGCGCGGTCTGGTCGACGGTCTCGTGCACCAGCAGGATCTGGCCGGCCAGGCGCGGCGGCGCCGTGGTGTTCTGCACGTAGTTGAGGATCTTGTTCGCCTCGCGCTGCGCCGCGGGCTTGGAGCAGTTGCCGTACGAGAAGTCGTACTCGTACTCGAACTTCACCAGCGCATAGTCACCGCCGGTGGTGACCGCGGCCTGCGACCAGTGCATGGCGAACGTGTCGCCGCGGTAGCGCAGCAGCGAGTTCCAGATCGCCTCGTTGCCGTCCTTGGGCTGCGGGAACGGGATGCCGCCGGTGCAGCCGACCACGCCGTTGCCGCCGGGGGCAAGCTTGGCCTTGGCCGCGCAATCGCGCGTCTCGTTGTAGTGGCACGCCGGGAACGAGGCGCTGCGCCGAGTGGGATACACGATCATCTTGTAGCTGGGGTACTTCTTCAGCATCGCCATCTGGCCATCGGACAGGTTGGCCTGGTACTGGTCGGCGTTCTGCCCGGTGATGGTGAGCGTCGGGCGGTCGGCGGCGAACGGATCCGGGTAATGCCGCCCCGGCTGGTAACCCGCCATCGGGCGGGTGATGCCATTGTCCCAGGCCGGGATGGTGCCGGCCGCGTTGCCCGCCTTCTCCGCGCCCATGGGCGTGAGCGTGGTGCCGAGCTGTGCCGCCACCGGTGCGGCGAGGGCGCCGGCGACAGCCAGGGCAGCCCACGATTTCCTCGAAAGAACCAGCATGTTTTCCTCCTCCAGGAGAGTTGCTTTTTTAGTCGGGCGCGGCGCTCAGAACGAGTAGCTCACGCTCAACGAATAGAAATCGCGATCCTTGAGCGGGTTGGCGCCGGAGCACCAGCTCGCCGACTGTCCCGGCGTGACCACCGCGCCCGCCGGCGGGGTATCGGTGCCGCAGAAGGTGCGGCCGCCGAAGAAGCTGGTGTACTGCAGGTCGACGATCCAGCGGCGCTGGTAGTCCCAGGACACCCCCAGCGAGGCCGACTTCACGCCCTCGTTGAAGTTGGGGCCGACGCCGCGCACGTCGTGCGCGAAGGCGAAGCGAGGCGACACGTTGCCGCCGAGCAGCAGGTTGTTGTAGTCGAGGCGCGCCGCGAGCCGGTAGCCCCACGAGTACTCGGTGAGGAACGTGTCCTCGGGGTTCACCGCGAAGGCGCTGGAGACGACGGCGCCGAACGCGGTGGCGGGCAGGAACGTCGCCGGGCCGTTGAACTTCACGTTCGAGGGCAGGCTGTGAAACCAGTTGAAGCCCGCCTCGCCCAGCAGCACCAGCTGCTCCGCGCCCACGATGTTGGGCCAGCCCTTGGTGGCGGTGAGCTGGAACTGGCTCGCCTTCATGCGCGTCCAGCCCTGCATGTAGGTGCCGTCGGGTATCAGCGCCGCGGCGGTGGCGCCCGTCGGGGCGCCCGGGATCTGCGTGAAGCCCGTCACCAGGTTCGGCAGCCCCAGGGAGGCCAGCAGCAGCTCGGGCGTCGCATACTGCACCGGCAGGTTCGAGCGGTAGGCGTACTCGCCCTGGAGCGCCACGCCGAACGGGCCCTGGGTGTTGAAGGACAGGCCGAAGAGCCGGATGTCCTCGGGGAACTCGGCAAAGTAGTTTGCGGTGCCGGTGTGGCAGAGCGAGCGCAGCGCCGCGTTGGCGCAGATGGGCGTGAGCAGCGGCGTGCCGGTGAGCGCTGAGGACGGCGTGCCCTTGATGCCGGAGAAGAGCGGGATCCGGCTGTGGTAGTTCATGTGGTACAGGCCGAACTCGGTGTTGTTCAGGTCCTTGGCGAGGTAGCGGAACGCGATGCCGTACTGGCCGTCATCGCTCGGGCTGCGGTCGGCGGCGCGCGGCGCGAACACCGACGCGGCGGGATCGAACGGGCCCAGGAGGCCCGCGGCCGCGGCGCCGAGCCCCGGGATCGTCGGCGGCACCGGGTTGGTGAGCGGCGAGTGCTGGTCGCGGCGGCGACCGAACGAGAGAATTACGCGCGTGGCGTCGTCGGAAGCGAAGTCGTTGTTCGAGAAATACGAGC
>JBBQBW010000454.1:0-3096 GCA_038318025.1 Burkholderiales bacterium
CCCCAGGCAAGAACGCGATCCTTCCCCGCACAGTCGCCAGATTTACGCTGCCTGATCCTTGGCCACGAGAGCTTCGCAGTCCATTGCCTGCTCGCCCTGATCGGCATCGCCTCATATCCGGTTCTTGTCCATCGACTCACGGTTTACGCTCCGCGCTTCCTTTCCACGGTCGGTCGCCCTTGCGCAGTTGCGCTTCGCTTTGCTCGCTGTGGCCAGCTTGCAGGGGGACTTGCACCCCCAAGATCGCGCCCATGCTGGGCGCACAAAGAAAACGGCCGGCCGAAATCGGCCGGCCGATTCGTAACCAGCTGTTACTGGCGGCGCGGGTTGTTGGGCGCCGCGTCGTAGCGGTTACGCACGCCGTCGTTGTCCTTGTCGCGGTCGACGCGATTGGGGATGCCGTCACGGTCGCGATCGCCGCCCGGGCCACGCTTTTCCCAGCGGCTGCGCTCCATGTACCAGCGGCCATCGCGCTCAACCCAGCGGCTCGGATGGTAGTACATGCCGCGACGCTCACGCTCCCAATGGCCGCGAACCCATACGTGGCGGCCGTTGCGCCAGTTCCAATAGCCGGGTGCCCAGACCTGGCCCGCGCGCGGCGCGGGAATGGCCTCGTGGCGCGAGGCCGGCGGAGCGACCTGCACGTAGATCTCCGCGGCGGCGGGCACCGAGATGCACGCCACGGTGGACGCGAACAGCGCGCCGACGAGCAGATTTCGTTTCAACACTTTTTCCTCCAATCAGGGGTTGGGGAACAATCCCGCTACCTTAACGATCGAGGCGCCCATCGGAATACCGGGCCTGGTCCCATTGCCGCGTGGGACGTGTCCTACGTCATCGCCCGGCGAATTTTTCGCGAGTGCGGTAAATTGTCGGTTCCCCAGGAAGGACACACCATGACCATTCTCTCCGACCAGCTGCGCCTCACGCCGGCCGAGCTCGACGCCCACTGGATGCCCTTCACCGCCAATCGCCAGTTCAAGACGAAGCCGCGGATGATGGCGAAAGCCGAAGGCATGTACTACACCACCGACGACGGGCGCGAAGTCCTCGACGGCTTCGCTGGCATGTGGTGCTGCAACGCGGGCCACGGCAGGAAGCCGATCGTGGAAGCGATCCAGCGCCAGGCGGCCACGATGGATTACGCCCCGCCGTTCCAGATGGGCCATCCGCTCGCCTTCGAGCTCGCCAACCGCATCGTCGAGATGGCGCCGAAGGGCCTGGACCACGTGTTCTTCTGCAACTCGGGCTCCGAGGCCGTGGACAGCGCGCTCAAGATCGCCCTTGCCTGGCACCGCACGCGCGGCGAGGGCGCGCGCACGCGAATGATCGGCCGCGAGCGCGGCTACCACGGCGTGGGCTTCGGCGGCATCTCGGTGGGCGGCATTCCCGCCAACCGGAAGATGTTCGGCACGATGCTCGCGGGCGTGGACCACCTGCCGCATACCCACAACCTGGAGAAGAACGCCTACTCGAAAGGACCGCCCGAATGGGGCGCGCACCTCGCCGACGAGCTGGAGCGCCTGGTGGCCCTGCACGACGCCTCCACCATCGCCGCGGTGATCGTCGAGCCGATGGCGGGCTCCACCGGCGTGCTGATCCCGCCGAAGGGCTACCTGCAGCGGTTGCGCGAGATCACGGCGAAGCACGGCATCCTGCTCATCTTCGACGAGGTGATCACCGCCTTCGGCCGCCTGGGTGGCGCCTTCGGCGCGGACGTCTACGGTGTCGTGCCGGACATGATCACCTTCGCCAAGGGGGTCACTTCCGGCACCGTCCCGATGGGCGGGGTGCTGGTGTCCACGGATATCTTCCACAGCTTCATGTCGGGTCCTCCGGGCGCGATCGAGCTGTTCCACGGCTACACCTACTCGGCGCACCCGCTCGCCTGCGCGGCCGGCATCGCGACCCTCAAGCTGTACGACGACGAGGCGCTCTTCGCGCGCGCCGCGCGCATGGCCCCGGTGCTGGAGAACGCGCTGCACGGCCTGAAGGGCGCGCGCCACGTGATCGACATCCGCAACCAGGGCCTGGTGGGCGCGGTGGAGCTGGCGCCCCGCCCGGGCGCGCCCAACGCGCGCGCCTTCGAGGCGTTCGTTGCGTGCTTCGAGCGCGGCGTGCTGCTGCGCCAGACCGGCGACATCATCGCCGTCGCCCCGGCGTTGATCGTCGAAGCGAGCCATGTCGACCGCATCGTCTCGACCCTTCGCGACGTGCTGAACACGCTGGAATGACAAGGAGAACCGGATGTTGAAGGTGGCGATCGTCACGGGAGCGGGGACCGGCATCGGCAGGGCCTCCGCGCAGGCGCTGTTGCGCGAGGGCTACGCGGTGGGCTTCGCGGGACGCCGCGCGCAACCGCTGGAGAAGGCGGTGGCCGAGAGCGCCGCCCCCGAGCGCGGCCTCGCCGTCCCGACCGACGTGGGCGATCCGGAATCGGTTCGCGCCCTCTTCGCGGCGGTGAAGAAGAAGTGGGGACGGCTGGACATCCTGTTCAACAACGCCGGCATGGGCGCCCCGGCGATGCCGATGGAGGACCTGCCGTTCGAGAAGTGGCAGGCGGTGGTGTCCGCCAACCTCACCGGCACGTTCCTCTGCTGCCAGGAAGCGGTGCGCATGATGAAGGCGCAATCGCCCAAGGGCGGGCGGATCATCAACAACGGCTCCATCTCCGCCCACGCGCCGCGCCCGATGTCGATCGCCTACACCGCCACCAAGCACGCGGTGTCGGGCCTCACAAAAACGCTGTCCCTCGATGGCCGCAAGGACGACATCGCCGTGTCCCAGATCGACATCGGCAACGCCGCCACCGAAATGACCGACCGGATGGTGCAGGGCCAGGGAGTGATGCAGGCCGACGGGAAGATGGCGATCGAGCCGCGCATGGACGTGGCCCACGTGGCCAGCGCCATCGTCTACATGGCGAGCCTGCCGCTCGAGGCCAACGTGCAGTTCATGACCATCATGGCCACGAAGATGCCGTTCGTGGGCCGGGGCTAGTTGCGGCAGCCGCCGCCGCGAACACAGCGGCGAGCTAGGGACGGGCGATTTCGGGGAGACCTTAGGGGACAGACCACCAATTGCGGAGGATGAACT
>JBBQBW010000455.1:0-3092 GCA_038318025.1 Burkholderiales bacterium
CGCCCTTCTCGCCCACGCGCGCCGAGAACACGCGGTCGCCGGGCTGGGGCTCGATGCCGGTGAGCGGCAGCGGCCAGCTGCCGGTATGCGGCGAGACGAGGCGGCAGAGCCCGGTGCGCGAATCCACCGACTCCACCGACGACGGCACCCTGCGGCCGAGGATGGTGACAACGAGCTGCGTGCCGGGCACCAGCCGATGGCAGGTGGTCGCCATCACGTTCTCCTCGATGGCGAACGCCACGCCCGTGGAATGGATGCCGCCCGAGACCTGCAGCCGCTCGAGCCGTCCCACCGACGGGGTCGCCGCCTGCGCGATCTTCTCCGGCGCCTCGGCCTCCAGCTTCGCCGAGGGCGCGGGCGTCAGCAGCCACCAGCCCCCGGCCACCAGCGTCACGGCCAGCGCCGCGCCGCCCGCGACCTTGAACGGGCTCACCGGCTGTTTCAGCCGCTGGGTGCCCAGCTCCGCGTCGTAGTACTCGCGCGACTCGGGATCGTTGAGGACCTCGTAGGCTTCGGCGATGCGCAAGTCCCCCCGCGGATCGGGTGGCGCATGCTCGCTGCGGCGCCGGCCCATGATGCGGTTGTAGGCAATGCCGATGTCGGTGTGCTTGGCGTCGCGCTTGAGGCCGAGCACCTCGTAATGGGTCTTTTCCCCGGGTTCCATGGCGAATCCATGCGGCAAAAAAACGCTGGATGATAACCGATGCAGGAGCCCCTGCCCGGCTGTACGTGACGATTCCTTACGCGGCCCCCCGCGCCAGCAGCGGCGCCGCCTCGGGGTACAGCCGCACCAGCGCCTCCCGCGCCATGGATTCGAGCACCGCGTTCAGGCCGCGCGCGATGTCGCTCGCCTCTTCCCCCGCTTCCACCCCCCGCATCACTTCCTCGTAGGCATCACGGTGTGAGGCCGCGACTTCCTCGGCGATGCGATGCCACGCATCGGGCGCGGGATCGTGCTCCCAATCGCCCCGGCCGCGCCCGTAGTGGGCCACGGCGAGGTAGCGCAGCAGCGCCTCGGCCGGCCAGCGCGCGCGCACCGCGGGAGTCCAGCGCACCCGCGCCTCGTCGGTGCCGCGCATCACGTTGTAGGCCTGTGCGGCGCCGCCCGCCCCCAGGGCGCCGAGGATGCCGCCGATCAGCGCGCCGGCGCCGAAGGTGAGTCCCGCCGCCGCGGCGTCCGCCGCCAGCCCTCCCAGGGCACCGGACACCATGCCCGCGATGACGCCCGTCTTCTTCACGTCGGCGGGCCGCGACACCTCGAACTCGGAAGCGACGCGCTCGAGGATCGGCTTGGCCGCGCGCCCCGACAATCCATGCAACGCGATCAACCGGTCGGTGGAATCGCGGACCCGCTGCTCCAGCCGCTGCGCGAGCGTTCCCATCGCGCGGTCGGGCTTCGCCCCCGGCGCTTCGAGCGCCTCGCGGTCCACCGCCGCGGCGGCCAGCTGGTCGGCGATGACGCGCATCGAGTCGCGGAACACCTCGCGGTTGCGCGATTGCCACGCCGATCGCAAATGGGCCAGCACCTCGCGCCGCGATTCGGGCAGCAGCTCGGCAACGCCGCGCATCAGCCGGTCCTCCTGCACCCAGCAGCGCGCGAACGCATCCAGGGCCATCACGCTGCGCTTCTCGACGTGGCTCTCGAGCGCCTGCGCCCACGCCGCTTCGTCCGCCGCTTCCGCCGCGCGGCTGCGCGCGCTCCCCGTCTGGTTCAACAGCACCAGCACGGGCTTGCCGATCCAGCCGAGGATGCGCAGCTCGGCGTCGACGTAGCCGGCGGAAGCGGGCGACTCCGACGCGTTGGCGAGATAGAGCACCACGTCGCTCTCGTCGCGCACGTTGCGGATCGCCTGCTGGCTGCTGAAGAAAGGCCGGTCGGTGAACCGGTCCCATACCTGGGTGAGGATCCAGCCGATGGGATTGCCGCTCGCCTCGAGGCGCTTCAGCAGCCGGGCACTGTCGCCGAATCCCGGCGTGTCCCACAGCCGCAGCGCCTCGCCCTCGGGGGTCGCGATCAGCACGTGCCCCTCGGCGCGGTCGGTCACGTGGGCACGATCGGCTACTTCGCCGATGTCCTGGCGCAGCAGCGTGCGCATGAGGGTGGTCTTGCCCACGTTGGTGTGCGACACCAGCGTCAAGTCGATGTCGGCGGCGCGGCGCTCGCTCATCGCGCCAGATCCTGCAGTCTCGCCTGCAGCCCGCGCGCGGTGATGAAGGTGCTCCACGCCCGGCGCCGCTCGTCCACGCGGGCCCCAGTGCCCATGCGCACGAGGTACGGGCCCTCGTCGACGATCGGGACGAAGGGCGCGCCGGGGCGCATGCGCTCCAGCACATCGCGCGCTCCTTCGAGCATGCGGCCGTGGTTCTCGTCCTCCGGTGTCGCAGCGAGGCTCAGCAGCAGCACCAGCGCGTCAGGCGGTGGATTCGACGCCGCCAGCTCCGCCAGCCACGAATCCTCGCCGCCGTAGGGCACGGGAGCGCGCACCTGCAGCGCGAGGTTGGCGCCGAGGTCCTTGCGCAGCGAGGCCGTGAGGCGCGTGACCGACGCCGCATCGGGCTCGTACGAATAGGGCACCACCCGCACCACGCCGGCGTCGAGGCCGCCGAACGCCCCGAACGCCCCGCGCGCATAGGCGGCCGCTTCCGGCGGCAGCGGCAGGTCGCCGGCGAGCCGGGAAGCGGTGGCCGCGGCGATCGCGCCCAGCACCAGCCGCGGAACCACGACGAAGATGAGCGCCGAGGCGGCGAGCAGGTGGATCCAGCGTCCCGCGGGTTCCCCGCCCTGGCCGTCGCCGCGCCAGCGCAGCCCCTCGAGCGTGGCGGCATCGGGAATCGCGATGCCGGTCACGGCGGAGGCGGGGCCGTACATCATTCCCAGCAGCACGCGCGCGCGTTCGGCATCGAGGAACGTGCTCTCCCAGCCGGCGCTGTAGGCGAAGGCGATGCCGCGCAGGTAGAGCCCGGCGATGAGTCCCAGGCCCACCGCCGCCGCGGCGAGGTGGAACGTGCGCGCGGCGCGGGCCACGAGCAGCGGCCGCGCCGCCGCCTGCCACTCCAGCGCGAACTTGCCAAGCGCCTCGGAGAGCGGGGCG
>JBBQBW010000456.1:0-3092 GCA_038318025.1 Burkholderiales bacterium
ATGCAACCTCGAGACCGGCCGCACGCACCAGATCCGCGTGCACCTGGCGCATCTGCGCCATCCCCTCGAGGGCGACCCGGTCTATGCCGGGCGCGGGGCGAGCGCTTTCGGCCGGCAGGCGCTGCACGCGTGGAAGCTCGCCTTCGTGCATCCTGCCTCCGGCGAAACGGTCTCGTTCGAATCGCCCCTCCCTCAGGACTTCCGCACGCTGCTCGAGTCGCTGCGCGCATGAGCGTGCATCCCGACTGGGTCGTGCCCGATTGGGCCGCGCCGCGATCTGTGCGCGCCTTCGTGACCACGCGCGCGGGCGGCGTGAGCGACGGCGACTACGCCTCGATGAACCTGGGCGTTTCCAGCGGCGACGACCCGCAGCGGGTGGCGGCGAATCGCGCCCGGGTGCGCGCGGCGCTTCCTGGTGATCCCCGCTTCCTGCGCCAGGTGCATGGCATCGAAGTGGCGGACCTGGACACGGCCGGGCCAGATACCCTCACGGCCGATGCGGCAACGACCGGAACCCCGGGGCGCGTGGCCCTGGTGCTCACGGCTGATTGCATGCCGCTCTTCTTCTGCGACAACCGCGGTACGCGGGTAGCGGTGGCCCATGCGGGTTGGCGCGGCATGGCCGCCGGTGTGATCGAGTCGACGCTGGCCGCCATGGCCGTGGCGCCGGAGGAGGTGCACGCATGGATGGGCCCGGCGATCGGGCCGGATGCATTCGAGGTGGGCGCCGAGGTGCGCGCGGCCTTCATGACGGCCGATCCCGCCGCCGCCAACGCGTTCGTGCCACCCGGCAAGCCCGGCAAGTATCTGGCCGACCTCTACGCGCTCGCGCGCCAGCGGCTGGAGCGCGCGGGAGTCCGCCACGTCTCCGGCGGCGGCTTCTGCACCTACCACGAGCCCGAGCGATTCTTCTCCTACCGACGTGCGGCGAAGAGCGGCCGGATGGGCGCCTTCATCTGGATGGAATAATGGCGTCCTCCATGCCCATCCTTGCCCAGATCCTCCTCGTCTGCGTCGCCGGCAGCCTGCTCTCGCTCGCCATCGCCGCATTCGTCGCCTTCCGCCTGCGCGCGCGCTGGATACCGACGCTGGTGAGCTTCGCCGTGGGCGCGCTGCTGGGAGTCGTCTTCCTCGACCTGCTGCCGCACCTCTTCGAGGCCACCAACAACGCGGGGCGTACCGCGGCCTTCATCCTGGCCGGCATCCTGGTGTTCTTCATCCTCGAGAAGGTGATGTTATGGCGGCACCATCACCACCATGGCGAGGAGGACGTCGCCGAGGCCGCCAAACATGCGGCCCACGACCATGGCCGTTCCGGCTGGATGATCGTGATCGGCGACTCGTTCCACAACTTCACCGACGGCGTGATCATCGCCAGCGCCTTCCTCGCCGACGCGAGGCTGGGTGTGGTGACGGCGCTTGCGATCATCGCGCACGAGATCCCGCAGGAGATCGGGGACTTCCTGGTGCTTCTGCACTCTGGATTCAGCCGCCGGAAGGCGCTGCTGATGAACGGCCTGTCGGGGTTTGCCACGATCGCCGGCGCGCTGGTCGGCTACTTCGCGCTTTCCGGGGTGCGGCAGTGGCTGCCGGAGATCCTCGCCTTCGCCGCGGCGAGCATGATCTACGTGGCGGTGGCGGACCTGATCCCGGGGCTGCACAAGCGCACGGCGTTGAAGGAGACCGTGGTGCAGGTGGCCTTCATCGGGCTGGGAATCGCCAGCATCTGGCTGATCCGTGCGATGCTATTCAACGAGGCGCATTGACACCTCCACGGGGGCCCCTCCAGAAATCCGCAAGCGGTTGAATCCAAAGGCCTACGGAACACCATGGCAAAGACCCGCTCCACCACCGACAATGCGCGCCTGGCCGAGCGCCTGCGCAAGTCCCAGGAAAAGATCAGCGCCTCGCTCTCCGGAGAGGGGGCCAGCCAGCAGTTGATGGCGGGCTTCGCCGAGGCGTACCGCGCGTGGCTGGAGTCGCTCTCCGCCAAGCCCGAGACGCTGATGGACCTGCAGCAGCGCTACATGCAGGAGCAGATGCGCCTGTGGATGGGCGCCATGAGCACCTCGCCCGGCGACAACGCCGCGGTGGAAGCGGCCCCGGACAAGCGCTTCGCCGGCGAGGCCTGGGATGAGCTGCCGGTGTTCCGCTATTTCCGCGACTCCTACCTGCTCACTTCGAAGATGATGATGCAGGCGGTGGAGGAGTCGGGGATGGACGACACGGCAAAGCAGCGCATGCGCTTCTTCATGCGCCAGTACCTCGATGCCGCGGCGCCCACCAATTACCTGATGACCAACCCCGAGGCGCTGAAAGCCGCGATGGAGACGGGTGGCGAGTCGCTGCAGGAGGGGATGAAGAACCTGCTCGCCGACATGGAGAAAGGCCGCATCTCCATGACCGACGAGAACGCCTTCGAGGTGGGCAAGAACATCGCCGTCTCGCCCGGTGCGGTGGTCTGGGAGAACGAGCTGGTGCAGCTGATCCAATACGAGCCGCTCACCGCCAAGGTGCACGAGCGCCCGCTGGTGATGGTGCCGCCCTGCATCAACAAGTTCTACATCATGGACCTGCAGCCCGAGAACTCGCTGGTGCGTTACGCGGCGCAACAGGGGCACACGGTATTCATGGTGTCGTGGCGCAACGTGAAGGCAGACCAGTCGCACCTCACCTGGGATGACTATGTGGAGGAGGGCGTGATCGCCGCGCTCGAAGCCGCGCGCTCGATCGCCAAGACGCCCAAGGTGAACGCGCTCGGCTTCTGCATCGGCGGCACGCTGCTGTCCTCCGCGCTCGCGGTGATGGAGCGGCGCGGCGCCAATTTCGTGCAGAGCCTCACCCTCCTCACCACGCTGCTCGAGTTCTCCGACGTGGGGGAGATCCGCGTCTACATCGACGAGAACTTCGTCGGCAAGCGCGAGAAGCAGCTCGCCAAGGGCGGCATCGTGCCGGGCGGCGAGCTCGCCGGCGCCTTCTCGAGCCTGCGCGCCAACGACCTGGTGTGGTCGTACGTGGTGAACAACTACTTGAAGGGCAAGCAGCCCCCGGCCTTCGACCTTCTCTTCTGGAACGCCGACGCCACCAACCTG
>JBBQBW010000457.1:0-3070 GCA_038318025.1 Burkholderiales bacterium
CGCGACGACGACCAAGCCGGTGATCGCGTGCTGGATGGGAGAGGCGAGCGTCGAGTCCGCGCGCCGCGCGATGCGTGACGCCGGGCTTCCCGTCTACCGCCTGCCGGAGACGGCGGTCGAGGCCTTCGCGCACCTCGCACAGTTCTATCGCCACCAGCGCTCGCTCCTCGAGGTGCCGCCGCCGCTTGCGCACCAAGCGCCGCCGGACCTGGGCCGCGCGCGCGCGATCGCCAACGGCGCCCTGGACCAGGGACGCACCATCCTCTCCGCCACCGAGTCCAAGGCGTTCCTCGACTCGTTCCACATCCCGGTGGTGAAGTCGGTGGAAGCGCCCACGGTGGATGCCGCAGTTGCCGCGGCCGATGCAGCCGGATATCCGGTGGTGATGAAGATCCTCTCGCCCGACATCACCCACAAGAGCGACGTGGGCGGCGTGCGCCTGGGCATCGCCGACGCCGCGGCAGTGCGCGCCGCGTGGGACGAGATGATGGCGAGTGTTGCGCGCATGCAGCCGGCGGCGCGGATCGCCGGCGTCTCCATCGAGCGCATGGTGGTGAACCCCCACGGGCGCGAGCTGATGGTGGGCATTGCGGCCGACGACGTTTTCGGACCGGCGATCACGTTCGGCGCCGGCGGCGTCGCGGTGGAGGTGTTGCGCGATCGCGTGGTGGGGCTGCCGCCGCTCAATGCCGCGCTGGTGGACGGGATGGTGCGTGGCACCCGCGTGGCGCGGATGCTCGAGCGCTTCCGCCAGCTGCCCGCCATCGACCGCGCAGCCCTGGACCACGTGCTGCTGCGGGTCTCGGAGATGGCGTGCGAGCTGCCCGAGGTCGTGGAGATGGACATCAATCCCCTGGTCGCGGACGAGCATGGCGTGCTGGCGCTGGACGCCCGGGTGGCGGTGCGCCGGGTGCCGGCGAACGCGCGGCCCTATTCCCACCTCGCGATCCACCCCTATCCCGCGCACCTGGAGACGACGCTCGAGCTACCCGGTGGCGAGCGGCTGCTGCTGCGGCCGATCCGGCCCGAGGACGCCGCGCTCGAGCTCGAGCTGCTCGAAACCCTCTCGGCAGGGACCCGGCGCCTGCGCTTCCACGGTGGCATCCGCTCGATCTCGCCCGCGCAGCTGGCGCGCTTCACCCAGATCGACTACGACCGCGAGATGGCGCTGGTGGCGATCGATCCTTCGGGCGGGCGCGAGCGCGAGGCCGGCGTGTGCCGCTACGTGTGCCTGCCCGACGGGCATGCCTGCGAGTTCGCCATCGTGGTGGCCGATGCGTGGCAGGGGCGCGGGCTCGGGCCCCGCATGATGGAGCGCCTCGTCGCCGTGGCGCGGGAGCGGGGCATCGATCGGATGGTGGGCTATGTGCTGGCGGAGAATACCGGGATGCTCGAGCTCGCGGCGCGGCTGGGATTCGAGTCGCGGCGGGTCGAGGACGCCGAGCGGGAGGTTGTGCTCCAGCTTCGAATGGGCGCACCATGAATGTGCAGCGCCGCACCAAATTTGATCCGGAACAAATCCCTCTCGGCACGTCCCCCCAGAATGGCCCCAATGTCCAGCCCAGAACCGAAGTCCTCCGAGCTCAAAGCCTTTCTGTTCCTCACGGTAGTGATGGCGCCGGTGATCGCCGGAGTGGTGATCGGCACCTACGGCCTCGCCGTCTGGATCTACCAGTTGTTCGCCGGACCCCCCGGGTCGTGATGGACGCCGTGCGGACGCGCCGGGAATTCCTCCTCGGCCGCGTCGCGGCATCGCACCCGGTGGCCGTCGTGCTCGAGGGGTGCCTCGAGCGGCGCGGCATCGTGTGCCAGGCGTGCCGCGACGCGTGCGGTGAGGGCGCCGTGCGCATCGCGCCGGTTGCCGTGGGCGTCTGCCTGCCGGTCATCGACGCGCTGCGCTGCACCGGCTGCGGCGAGTGCCTCGCCGTATGCCCCGCTTCGGCGCTAGTAATCGAGCCGCACCCATGAGTGCCGAGCTGCACATCGCGAGCTGCGTCGCCTATGCGAAGCCCGAGTTCGTGCCCGCGATCCTGCGCGCCATCCGCGACACGAGGCTCGCCGAGGTGCCGCGCCATGACGAGCGCGGCCACCTGGTGATCCTGATCGAGCGCCGCACCACCGGCGAGGTGATGGACGTGATCGACGCCATCCGAGCGCTGGAAGGCGTGCTGGCGGTGCACCTCGCCTACCAGCACATCGAACCCGAAGCAGACCTGCAGGAGTCCGTGAAATGACCACCCGCCGCGAATTCATCCGCGACACCGCCGTCTCCGTCGCCGCCGCCGCTGCCGGCATGGCCGAGGCCCAGGTGTCGAACGTCATAACCCAGGGTGACGCCTCGGGGCTCAAGTGGCACAAGGCGCCGTGCCGGTTCTGCGGCACCGGCTGCGGCGTGACCGTGGCGGTGAAGGCCAACCGCGTCATCGCCACCCTCGGCGACCCGCTGGCGGAGGTGAACAAGGGCCTCAACTGCGTGAAGGGCTACTTCCTCTCCAAGATCATGTACGGCGAGGACCGGTTGAAGCAGCCGATGCTGCGCATGAAGAACGGCAAGTTCGACAAGTCGGGCGAGTTCGCGCCCGTCTCCTGGGACCAGGCGTTCGACATCATGGCCGAGAAGGTGAAGGCGGCGCTCAAGGCGAAGGGCCCGTCCGCGCTCGGCATGTTCGGCTCCGGGCAGTGGACCATCTGGGAAGGCTACGCAGCCCTGAAGCTGATGAAGGCGGGCTTCCGCTCCAACAACATCGACCCGAACGCGCGCCATTGCATGGCCTCGGCGGCGGTGGGCTTCATGCGCGCCTTCGGCATCGACGAGCCGATGGGCTGCTACGACGACATCGAGGCCGCCGATGCCTTCGTGCTGTGGGGCTCGAACATGGCGGAGATGCACCCGATCCTGTGGACGCGGGTGGCCGACCGGCGCCTGTCGAACCCGCACGTGAAGGTGGCGGTCCTGTCGGTCTACGAGCACCGCTGCTACGACCTGGCGGACGTGCCGATCATCTTCAAGCCGCAGACCGTCTTGGCGTTCGTCTAGTTGTTGGGGTTGTTGTTGTTGTGGTGGGGGTTG
>JBBQBW010000458.1:0-3063 GCA_038318025.1 Burkholderiales bacterium
CGTACTGGTTCTTTGCATCGTGGGCCTCGCCTTTCTAGGAGCTGCTGGGCAGCTCATCGTCACCGGAGCAACGGGCATTGCCATTTCCTTCGGGGTGGATGAATTCGTGATTGGGGCGACCATCGTCGCGGTAGGTACGTCAGTGCCTGAGCTGGCGACGACAGTCCTTGCCAAGCTTCGCGGCCATGACGAGGTGGGCCTCGGAACAATACTTGGCAGCAATATCTTCAATGGCCTCTTTATCGTTGCGGTTGCCGCAGTCATCTTTCCCATATCGGTCGATTGGCGCGAAGTGGCGGTTGCTCTCGTGTTTGGGTTCTTGGCGGTGGTGTTCACCTTCCCAACGCGCGGCGGCTTTATTGAACGAAGGCGCGGTGTACTGCTGCTTGTCCTGTATGGCGTGTACCTCACTGCGGTCATTTATCCGAAGGCGGCCTAACATCCGCATGCACACCTCACGGCGTATTTTGAGGTTCGGCGTCTTCAGGAGAGCACCATTCGTACCGCGTGATGGAGCCCAGGCGTGTCTTGCCCCCGCTGGAGAACTGCCGCGGTAGGCGATAACTGCCCGCCAGCCGCGAGGTTGTACTACGACCCGCGATACTATGCGGCGAGCGTGCTCGATCCCGACGGTACAGCCTGGAGTTTGTCTATAAGAGCTGGCAGCACCAGGGGAGTGGCCCGCTGTCATCCGAGTGACCGCCATGAAGTTCCGCGAAATCACTGCCGCCGACGTGCCAGCGCTCTTCCACGTGCGCCCGTGAACTCGCGAGAACGCGATGACGCTCGAAGACCTGGAACGCCTCGGCATCAACCCGGAGAGCGTCACGGAGGGCCTCGGCGAGTCCACCAAGGGCTGGGCGTGCGACGACTCCGGCAAGGTCGTCGCTTTCTCCATGGCCGATCGCGCGACGGGAGAGTTCCTCGTCATCGCCGTGCTGTCGGAGTACGAGGAAAAGGGCGTCGGCGGCAGGCTCATGAGCCTGGCCGAGGAATGGCTCGCGGCATCGGGCTGCAAGCGAGCGTGGCTCACGACGGATCTGGATACCACCCTTCGTGCCTACGGCTTTTATCGCGAGCGGGGCTGGACCGACTGGAAGATCGAGGGAGGCCTGCGGTGGATGGAGTTCATCCTTCCTTCATGACTGACATCTCCTGGAGGTCATCGGTCATGCTGATCGGCGCGTTCGGTGGGCGACGGCCCGCATGAAACAGTCCATCGGCCTGGTCTCGCTGGTGGTTCGCGACTACGACGAGGCGATCGCCTTCTACGTCGGGACGCTGGGCTTCACGCTCGTCGAGGACACGCCGGTGCCGCAGCAGGGCAAGCGCTGGGTGGTGGTGGCCCCACCCGGCTCCGAGGGCTGCCGCCTGCTGCTGGCGCGCGCCTCCAACCCCGTGCAGGAAAGCCGCATCGGCGACCAGACGGGCGGGCGCGTGTTCCTGTTCCTCTACACCGACGATTTCCAGCGCGACTACCGCGCCTACCGGGAGAGGGGCGTCGAGTTCGTCCGCGATCCGAGGGAGGAGCCCTATGGCACGGTCGCGGTGTTCAAGGACCTCTACGGAACGCTGTGGGATCTCGTGGAGCGGCGTGCGCCATGAAGATCGAGCTCGACAACCTGACCCGACCCGAGATCCACGAGCTTCTAAACGAGCACCTGCGCAACATGCACGAGCTCTCGCCGCCGGAGAGCGTGCACGCGCTGGACCTCGAGAAGCTGCGCCAGCCGGGTATTGCCTTCTGGTCGGCCTGGGAAGGCGCGACCCTGGTGGGTGTCGGTGCGCTTAAGGAGCTGGACTCCCGCCATGGCGAGGTGAAGTCGATGCGCACGCCCCAGGCGCTGCGCCGCCGCGGCGCAGGGCGCGCATTGCTCGCCCACCTCATCGCCGAGGCCCGCTCGCGGGGCTACGGGCGCCTCAGCCTCGAGACCGGATCCATGGAGGCCTTCCGGCCCGCCCAGCGCCTCTATGAAAGCTTTGGTTTCGAGCCCTGTGGCCCGTTCGGCGACTACGCCGAGGATCCGAACAGTGTCTTCATGACCCTGCGCCTCTAGCGCGCCGGAGGGTCGGCTAGAATCGGGCGATGGCCGTTGCGTTCTCCCCTGAAGCCGAAGCGGTGATGCACCGCGGGTTCGCGCGTGCGCGGGCCTTGCACCACCTCTCCATGACCGTCGAGCACCTGGTGCTGGAGATGCTGAAGGAGTCGCCGGTGGTGGCCTACCTCGTGAAGTGCGGCACCGACATCGAGACATTGAAGGCGCTGCTGGAGGCCCAAGTGGCGAGCTTCCGCACCGCGCAGCTCTCCACCGTCGACGCCCAGGCCAACGACGAGTTCGCGCGCATGGTGCGCCGCGCCATCGACGACGCGGGCCGCGAGCGGCGCACCAGCATCGTGCTCCACGACCTGTTCCTCGCGATCCTGGAGGAGGAGCGGGGGCACGCCGCGGCGCTGCTGCGCTCGCAGACCTCGAACCCCGCGGCTTTCGACAGCCTTCGCGCGCAGCGCGCGTCGCTCTCAGCGAAGCGACCGGGCTGAGCCCCGGGGCGCGCCCTCTTCAGAGCAACGGCACCGGCATCGCCATCCCGCTGCGCGCGCTTTTCCCCGCGATGTCTTAGACTGCCCCATGCGCATCCCGATACAGCAACGCCTTGGTACGGTCATCGCGGTGATCCTCCCGCCTCTCATGCTGGGCTGCGCCGCCGCGCCGGAGCTCGATCCCACGCCCCTGGAGCCGGGCCGGCTGCCCGCGGCGAACATCACGGTGAGCATCCCGCAACTGGGGCCCTGCACCGATTCGCCGGAGCGTTCCTTTGCCCTCGATTCGTCACGGCCCGTCACGGTGCTGGTGCACGGCTGCAACGGCTCCGCGGGGCGCTTCCGTTCGCTCGCGCAGCTCTACGCATTCCACGGCCAACAGGCGATCTGCTTCGACTACGACGGGCGAGACAGCCTGCTGCGAAGCTCCGCGGAGCTGGTTGCCGCCTTAGGCTCGCTGCAGGAAAAGGTGCGCGATCGCAACGTGACCGTGATCGGCCACAGCATGGGCGGCCTGGTGGCGA
>JBBQBW010000459.1:0-3053 GCA_038318025.1 Burkholderiales bacterium
CTTCGTGACCCTCGAGCCGTGCGCGATGTGCGTGGGCGCCATGGTCCACGCGCGGATCGGCCGCGTGGTCTTCGGCACCCGCGACCCCAAGACCGGCGCCTGCGGCAGCATCGTGGACCTGCCGGCCATCGCCCACTGGAACCACCACGGCATCTTCTCGGGCGGTGTGCTGGCCGAGGAGTGCGCTGGCATGCTGCGGCGATTTTTCGCCGACCGGCGCGGGTAGAATTGGGGCTCGCCGCAGGCACTTCGAGCAGCATGACCGCACCCCGCTTCGTCCACCTCCGCCTCCATACCGAATACTCGATCGTCGACGGGATGGCGCGCGTCGACGACGCGGTGGCCGCCGCCGCCGCCGACGGCATGCCGGCGCTCGCGATCACCGATGCCTCCAACCTCTTCGGCGCGATCAAGTTCTTCAGCGCCGCGCGTGCCGCCGGGGTGCAGCCGATCATCGGCTGCGACCTGTGGATTTCGAACGAGCGCAACCGCGACGCGGCCTCGCGCGCGACACTCCTTGCGCGCGACCGCACGGGCTACCTGCACCTGTGCGAGCTCCTCACCCGCGCCCACGCCGAGAACCACTGGCGCGGGCGGGCCGAGGTGCGCCGCGAGTGGCTGCAGGGGCTCTCGGGACTGATCGCGCTCGCGGGCGCGGAAAGCGACGTGGGGCAGGCGCTCGCGGCGGGCAATCGGCCCCAGGCCGGGATCCTGGCGCGCGACTGGGCGCGGGATTTCCCCGGCGCCGTATATCTCGAAGTGCAGCGGGTGGATCCGCAGCGCTGCGCGGCCGCGGTGGCCGCCATCACCACGCTCGCGGCCGGGCTGGGCCTGCCGGTGGTGGCGACCCACCCGGTGCAGTTCGTGAGGCCCGAGCACTACCGCGCCCACGAGGCGCGCGTGTGCATCGCCCAGGGCTACGTGCTGGGCGACAACCGCCGGCCGCGGGAATTCTCGCCGCAGCAGTACTTCAAGACCCAGGACGAGATGGCGGAGCTCTTCGCCGACCTGCCCGAGGCGCTGGAGAACTCGGTGGAGATCGCCCGGCGCTGCGCGTTCGAGTTCACGCTCGGCAAGAGCCGGCTGCCGAACTTCCCCACTCCCGGCGGCGAGACCATCGAGGACTACCTGCGCAATGCCGCGCGCGCGGGGCTCGCGCGCCGGCTCGACGCCCTCTATCCCGACGCCGAGGCGCGCGAGAAGGCCCGACCGCGTTACGAGGCCCGGCTCGAGTTCGAGGCCGCGACCATCATCCAGATGGGTTTCCCCGGCTACTTCCTGATCGTGGCGGACTTCATCGGCTGGGCCAAGACCCATGGCGTTCCCGTGGGTCCCGGCCGCGGCTCCGGCGCCGGGTCTCTCGTGGCCTACTCGCTCGGCATCACCGACCTCGACCCGCTGCGCTACGACCTGCTGTTTGAGCGCTTCCTCAACCCGGAGCGCGTGTCGATGCCCGACTTCGACATCGACTTCTGCCAGGACGGGCGCGACCGGGTGATCGACTACGTGAAGGACAAGTACGGCGCCCAGAGCGTGTCGCAGATCGCCACCTTCGGCACCATGGCTGCCTAGGCCGTAGTGCGCGACGTGGGCCGCGTGCTCTCGATGCCCTACGGCGAGGTGGACCGGATCGCCAAGCTGATCCCGTTCGAGATCGGCATGACGCTCGACAAGGCGCTGGTGGTCGAGCCGCAGTTGAAGGCGCTGGTGGATGGGCAGGAAGAGGTGGCCGAGCTGATGGGCCTCGCACTCGCCCTCGAGGGGTTGGCGCGCAACGTCGGCATGCATGCCGGCGGCGTGCTGATCGCGCCCGGCAAGCTCACCGACTTCACGCCGCTCTACAGCGCCGAGGGCTCCACCTCGATGGTGAGCCAGTTCGACAAGGACGACGTCGAGGCCGCGGGCCTGGTGAAGTTCGACTTCCTCGGCCTCACCACGCTCACCATCCTCGACTGGGCGGTGCGCTACGTGCACCTGCTGGGGGACGCGGGGTTCGACCTCGACAAGGTGCCGCTCGACGACCGCCCCACCTACCAGCTGCTCGCGAAGGGCAATGCGACGGCGGTGTTCCAGCTGGAATCCCGCGGCATGAAGGACCTGCTGAAGAAGTTGAAGCCCGACAAGTTCGAGGAGGTAATCGCGCTGGTGGCGCTCTACCGCCCGGGCCCGATGGACCTTATCCCCGACTTCATCGAGAGGAAACACGGCCGGCAGCGCGTGGTCTATCCCGATCCCCGCCTCGAGCCGATCCTGGGCCCCACCTACGGGATCATGGTGTACCAGGAGCAGGTGATGCAGATCGCGCAGGTGCTGGGCGGCTACTCGCTCGGCGGCGCGGACCTGTTGCGGCGGGCCATGGGCAAGAAGAAGCCCGAGGAGATGGCCAAGCAGCGCGAGATCTTCAAGGAAGGCGCGGCGAAGAACGGCCTTACCGCCGCCAAGGCCGACGAGATCTTCGACCTGATGGAGAAGTTCGCCGGTTACGGCTTCAACAAGTCCCACGCCGCGGCCTACGCGCTCGTCGCCTATCACACGGCCTATCTCAAGACCCACAAGCTCGCCGCCTTCATGGCCGCCAACTTGTCGGCGGTGATGGGCGACACGGACAAGGTGCAGCTCTTCCACGACGACGCGATGGAGCAGGACCTCGATGTGTTGCCGCCCGACATCAACGAGTCCGGCTACCGGTTCCTGCCGCTGGATGCGAAGCGCATCCGCTACGGCCTGGGCGCGGTGAAGGGAACCGGCGAGCAGGCGATCCAGAACATCGTGGCGGCGCGCGAGGCCGCGGGCCCGTTCCAGGGAATCGCCGACCTGTGCCGGCGCGTCGACCGGCGCGTGGTGAACCGCCGGGCGATGGAGGCGCTGATCCGCGCCGGTGCCTTCGACGCCGTGGATGCCAACCGCGCGAGTGTCCTCGCCTCGCTGGGCAACGCCATCGAGGCCGCCGACCGCGGCGAGCAGTTCGCCGCCCAGACCAGCCTCTTCGGCGGGGACGCCGGGACCCCCGAGCCCTTCGAAATGGTGCGCGCCGCCCCCTGGTCCGAGCGCGA
>JBBQBW010000460.1:0-3047 GCA_038318025.1 Burkholderiales bacterium
AGGCGCAACGCGCTCATTTCGCGGCGGGAGTGGCCGGTGTCGCGTTAGCCGCGGCAGCGGGGGGCGTGGCGACCACGGGCGCCGGCAGCGCCGGCCGCGCCTTGCCTTCCACCCGCACCACCTTGTCGTTGTCGAAGAAGACCGAGAAGCGCGTGCGCTCCTCGTTCCTGCCGCCCTTCACGCTGCTGAAGAAGTAGTCCCAGCGGTTGCCGTGGAAGATGTCGTTCAGGAGCGGCGTGCCGAGCAGCGCGCGCACCTGCGGCTTGGTCATGCCCACCTGGACCTTCGCGGCCACGTCCTCCGGCACGTAGTTGCCCTGCTGGACGTCGATGCGATAGGGAAAACTGCAACCGGAGAGCAGGAAGGCCACTGCGAGGCAAGCGATGAGGCGCATGGGGACCTGGGGCGTCGAGGAGGGCCGATTATATCAACCGCGCCATTCCTTCCCCTGTATGATTTCCGGGCCATGAGTGATCCCCGCGAACTCCGGAGCACCGGCCTCAAGGTGACGGTCCCGCGGCTCAGGGTCCTGGACCTCTTCCAGCAGAGCCACGAGCGCCACCTCACCGCCGAAGACGTCTACCGCAAGCTGCTGGAAGAGCATGCGGACATCGGGCTGGCCACCGTGTATCGCGTCCTCACGCAGTTCGAGCAGGCCGGACTGCTGGTGCGCCACCATTTCGAAGGCGGAAAGGCGGTCTACGAGCTGAACGAGGGCGGCCACCACGACCACCTCGTATGCCTGCAGTGCGGGCGCGTCGAGGAGTTCATCGACGGCGAGATCGAGAAGCGCCAGGCCAAGATCGCGCGCGACCGCGGCTTCGCCATCCACGACCACCAGCTCCACATCTACGCCGACTGCGTGAAGCCCGAGTGTCCCCACCGGCCAAAGGAATGAGCGCGCCATGAAGGAGACGCTGCGCCCCGGCCTCGAGGGTACCTTCCGCTACCGCGTGCCGGAATCGAAGACCGTGCCGCGCATCTACGAGGAAGCCCCGGACTTCCAGATGATGCCGGCGGTGTTCGCCACCGGCTACCTGGTGGCGCTGTGCGAGTGGGCCTGCCTCGAGGTGGTGAAGCCCCACCTCGACTGGCCGCGCGAGCAGACGCTGGGCACCCACGTCGACTTGAGCCACGCGGCGGCGACACCCCCGGGCTTCACCGTCGAGGTGCGCGCGCGGCTCGAGGCGGTCGAGGGCCGCAAGCTCGTCTTCGCGGTCTCGGCCCACGACGGCGTCGACACCATCGCCGAAGGGCGCCTCGAGCGCCACGTGATCGCCCTCGAGCGCTTCGGGGCGAAGCTCGCCGCGAAGCGTGCGGCCGCGCCCGCATGATCGCGCGCGCCCTCCTCGCCTCCCTTTGGCTGGCGCTCCTGGGCGTAGCACTCCCCGCGCTGTCCCAGCGCGGGCCCGCGCCGAAGGAATCCATCGGCACGATCACCGTGGCCGAATTGCCCGACGAGGCGCGGCGCACGCTCGCCCTGATCCGCGAGGGGGGCCCGTTCCCGTACGCGAAGGACGGCGCGGTGTTCGGCAACCGCGAGGGCCGGCTGCCCCGCGCCAAGCGCGGCTATTACCGCGAGTACACGGTGAAGACGCCCGGGGAGCGCTCCCGCGGGGCGCGCCGGATCGTGTCCGGCCGCGAGGGGGAGCACTATTACTCCTCCGACCACTACAACACTTTCCGGCGCATCCGGGACTAGGGAGCCACCATGCCGCTCGCGGCACTCGAATCGCTTCTCGAAGCCAGGCAGGGCGACGTGCTGTTCCTCGCGGCCCATGCCGACCCCAAGGCGATCCGCAAGCAGGCCCAGGCCCATGGCTTCGCGTTCTTCCACATCGAGGGCAAGAACATCGAGCGCAAGGAGCAGCTGATGAACCAGCTGGCCACGTCGCTCCGGCTCCCCAAGCACTTCGGCCTCAACTGGGACGCGCTGGAGGAGTGCCTGAACGACATGGAAGACGTCGAAGGCGACGGCTTCGTCATCTACTACGACCACATCGACCCGCTGCTGGAGGGACACCCGTCGGAGTTCGAGACGCTGGTGGAGATCCTGCGCGACTCGGTGGCGTCGGGGAAGGAGGACGAGACCGCGATGGTGGTGCGGCTCTCGGGCGCCAAGGCGCCGAAGGGTGTGGCGAAACTGAAGGACGCTACGGCGTGACCACCGGGATGCGTTGCGTGAGCCGGATCTCGCTCGCGTCCACCCGGGCACGGTAGGCCATCACCTCGACGCCGGCGGCGATCGCCTCGCGCAGCGTCTGCCCGTACACCGGGTCGATGCCGTCGGCGGGCCGCACTTCGCCCACGTCGCCGCGCTGCACGCAGTAGACCTGCACCGGGCGCAGACCCGCGCGCGCGAGGCGCATCAGCTCCCGCAGGTGCTTGGAGCCGCGGTCGCTCACGCAATCGGGAAACAACGCGATGCCCTTATCGGCGGCGGCGGTCACGTTCTTCACCTCCACGTAGCAGGGCGTGCGGCCCTCGCCTTCCAGCAGCAGGTCCACGCGGCTCCTCTCCTCGCCGAAGGCCACCTCGCGGCGCATCGAGGAATATCCCGCCAGCTCCGCCACGGTGCCCGCGGCGATCGCCTCGGCCACGAGGGCATTGGGCAGCAAGGTGTTGATGCCCACCATCACCTCGCCCACCTCGACCAGCTCCCAGGTGTGGCGGTACTTGCGGTTCGGGTTGTCGCTCTCGGAAAGCCACACGCGGCTGCCCGCCTCGCAGCAGCCCATGAGCGATCCGGTGTTGGGGCAGGCGGCGGTAATGACCCCATCGGCCAGCTGGATGTCGGCGAGGAAGCGCTTGTAGCGGCGAATCAATCGCCCCTGGACGAGCGGGGTCTTGTAGAGCAACGCCTTACTGCGGAGGCGGCGCCGACGTGTCGACGCCCTGCGCTTCCTGCGTGGCCATCTGCTTCCTCACGTCGTCCATGTCGAGCTCCTTGGCCTTCGCCACCACCTGCTCGAACGGCCCCTGGGGCAGCGCCCCGGGTTGGGAGAACACGATGATGGTGTCGCGGAACACCATCAGCGTGGGAATGG
>JBBQBW010000461.1:0-3043 GCA_038318025.1 Burkholderiales bacterium
TCCGGTCCATATCCTGCTGGTCGACGACAACCCGGCCAACCTGCTGGTGCTGGAGAACGTCCTGGGGGGCCTGGGCGCCGAGCTGGTACGCGCCACCTCCGGCGAGGAGGCGCTGAAGCGCGTCCTCGAAACCGATTTCGCGCTGATCGTGCTGGACGTGCAGATGCCCACCATGGGGGGTCTCGAGACCGCTCGCCTGCTGCGCTCGTCTTCGCGCACCCGCGGCACCGCCATCATCTTCGTCACGGCCGACGCCGACGCGGACGAGTCGATCGCAGAGGCCTACCAGCTCGGTGCCGTCGACTTCCTCACCAAGCCGATCTCGCCCCCGGCGCTCAAGTCGAAGGTGGCGGTGTTCGTGGAGCTGCACCGCCACCGCGTGAGCCTCAGGGCCGCGCAGCTGCGAGCGCTGCAGGAGCGCACCTTTCTCGCCGCGGTGCTGGAAGCGATCGAGGATGGCATCGTGGCGTGCGACGCCGATGGCACGCTCACCCTCTTCAACCGGGCCACGCGCGACATGCACGGCCTGCCGGAGGAGTCGATCCCGCCCGAGGACTGGGCCTCCCACTATCACCTGCTCGGGCCCGACGGGAAGACGCCGCTCGAGAAGGAGCAGATCCCGCTGTTCCGCGCGCTTTCCGGGGAGCACGTGCTCCAGGCGGGCCTGGTGATCCAATCGAGCAAGGGGGGCATCCGCAGGCTGCAGGCGAGCGGGCGGCCGCTCTACGACGAGGCCGGCAACAAGCTTGGCGCGGTGGTCTCGATGCACGACGTCACCGCCGTTCGCGAGGCCGCCGCCGCCCGCGAAGACACCGCGCGCGAGCAGGGCCGCAGGGAGGCCGCCGAAGCGACGGCGGAGCGGCTGCGCGGCAGCGAGGAGCGCCTGCGCCTCGCCACCGAAGCGGCGGAGTTGGGCGTGTGGACCTGGAGCGTGCGCGACGACCTCATCACCTGGGAGACCGCCCGGATCTTCGAGATCTTCGGTGTTTCGCCGGCGGACAAGCCGATCAGCGCGGGCCGCTTCATGGATGAGTTCATCCACCCGGGTGACGCGGCCGCGTTCAATACGGCCATCCAGCGCACCACGCAAAGCGACGAGCGTTTCTTCTTCCAGGGGCGCTTCTTCAAGCACGGTACCGGCGAGGTGCGCTGGGTCGAGTTCACCGGGCGCCTGCAGCGCTGCGCCGATGGCAGCCCGGAGCGCGTCCTGGGCACTATCGCCGACATCACCGAGCGACGCCGCGCCGAGGAAGACTTGCAACGGCTCGCCACCGAGCTGGCGGAAATGGACCGCCGCAAGAGCGAGTTCCTGGCGACCCTCGCGCACGAGCTGCGCAACCCCCTCGCGCCCATCCGCAACGGGCTGGAGGTGATGAAGCTCGCGCCCGACAGTGCCGCCGCGCACAAGGCGCGCGAGATGGTGGAGCGCCAGCTGCGCCACATGGTGCACCTGGTCGATGACCTCCTCGACGTGGCACGCATCAGCAACGGCAAGATCACCTTGAAGCGCGAGGTGGTGGACGTGGCGGCGCTGGTGGCGAGCGCGGTGGAAGCCAACGCCCCCGTGCTGGAGCGCGGCAGGCATCGGCTCTCCATCGACCTGCCGCCCACGCCGATCCGCCTGGAGGGCGACGCGATGCGCCTGGCCCAAGTGCTCGGCAACCTCATCGGCAATGCCGCCAAGTACACGCCCGAGGCCGGGCACATCGAGGTCTCGGCGCGGATCCTGGGCGCCGAGGTCGCCATTTGCGTGGCCGACGACGGCATCGGACTCGCCCCCGAGGCGCTGGCGATGGTGTTCGACATGTTCACCCAGGTAGGCCCCGGCATCGACCGCGCCCAAGGCGGGCTCGGCATTGGGCTGAGCCTGGTGCGGGCGCTGGTGGAGCTGCACGGGGGCGCCGTCGCCGCCGCCAGCGCCGGCCCGGGGAAGGGCAGTACCTTCACGGTGCGCCTGCCGATCGCGCGGGAGGCCGGGATTAAGCCCGCCGAGCCGGGCTGCGTCCCCGAGGGCAAACCCGTCGCGGCGCGGATCCTGGACATCCTGGTGGTGGACGACAACGTCGACGCCGCCGAGAGCCTGGCCGAGCTGTTGCGGATGGTGGGCCATCGAACCCGTGTGGCTCACGATGGCCCCCAGGCGCTGGAATGCGCCCGCGGCGCGCCGCCGGGGGCGATCTTCCTCGACATCGGGCTCCCCGGAATGGATGGCTACCAGGTGGCCCGGGAGCTGCGCGGCACGCCAGGGATGGAGCGGGTCCTGCTGATCGCGCTGACCGGCTGGGGGGCGGAGGAGGATCGCGCGCGCTCGGCGGCGGCGGGGTTCGATGCCCACCTCACCAAGCCCGCCGAGCCGAGGGAGATCGAGCGGCTGCTGGCGCGCTGCCCGGGGTCTTGAAACCAGGACTCGCCGCTGCCATCTAAGGGGTAACCCGAGAAACGGCTCGCGAACGAGGCCAGGCCCATGAGAATCGACAAGCTCACCACCAAGTTCCAGCAGGCCCTGGCCGACGCCCAGAGCCAGGCGCTCGCCCACGACAACGGCTTCATCGAGCCCCAGCACTTGCTGCAGGCGCTCCTCGCCCAGGAGGATGGCGGCACCGCTTCCCTCCTGCAGCGCGCCGGCGTCAACGTGGGGCCGCTCCGGAAGGCGCTCGAGGACTCCATCTCGCGCCTGTCGAAGGTCGAGGGCACCGGGGGCGAGATCACCATCTCCCGGGACCTGAATAACCTGCTCAACCTCACCGACAAGGAAGCCACCAAGCGCGGCGACCAGTTCATCGCGAGCGAGCTCTTCCTGCTCGCGGCGGTGAAGGACAAGGGCGAAACCGGGCGCCTGCTCAAGGCCCACGGCGTGAACGAGTCCGCGCTCACCAATGCCATTCAAGCGGTGCGCGGCAACGAGACCGTCCACGACGCCGAGCAGGAAGGCCAGCGCGAGGCGCTGAAGAAATACACCATCGACCTCACCGAGCGCGCCCGCAGCGGCAAGCTCGACCCGGTGATCGGCCGCGACGAGGAGATCCGCCGCGTGATCCAGGTG
>JBBQBW010000462.1:0-3041 GCA_038318025.1 Burkholderiales bacterium
TCTCCGGCGTGTGCTCGGCCACTTCCTCGATGTTCACGCCACCTTCGGACGAGGCCATCAGCACCGTCTTCTGCAGCACCCGGTCGATCACGAGCGCGACGTAGTACTCCTTCTTGATGTCCGCGCCCTCCTCGATCAGGAGGCGGTTCACCACGCGGCCTTCGGGGCCGGTCTGGTGAGTGACGAGCGTCATGCCGAGGATCTTCTTCGCCAGGTCGCGCACCTCGTCGATCGACTTGGCCACCTTCACGCCACCGCCCTTGCCCCGGCCGCCGGCGTGGATCTGGGCCTTCACCACCCAGACCTTGCCGCCCAGCTCCTTCGCCGCGGCGACCGCCTCTTCGACCGACATCGCCGGTATGCCCCTCGGGGTGGGCACGCCGAACTTGCGGAACAGCTCCTTGCCCTGGTATTCGTGGATGTTCATCGTGTGGCCTGCGGGAGGACGCCTCGGGAACGGGGCGAGCGGATTCTACCAGCCGGGAGCCGGGGCCTGCCCTTGACCGCGCTCAGGATCTCGCGGCCGCGGCCGCGCGCGCCGCTAGGGCGAATCGCCCTCGCCGGCGGACTCGAGGGCCTCGGTGCCCCGGTACCACTTGGGGTAGTAGCGCGCGACCGTCGGCCCGGTCGCGTCGAGCGCGTGGCAGCGATCGAGCTGGAACGGCCTGCGGTCCGCCGGCTGCAGTCCCTGCCCTGCCATCGACTGGAACACCGCGGTCGCGAGCATCCCTGCCAGCTCCGAGACATGGGTGCAGCCGCGCACGCCACCGAAGAGCTCTTTCAGCTTCCGGTGGTACCCGGCCCGGATCGCCACCCCCACGAGCTTCCGGTAATCGGGGGCGATCGCGTCGCAGCATCCCGCGTACGGCACCGCATCCATCGCGGCCGCGGCATCGACGATCGTGAGCTCACGGTTCACGGTGATGCGCAGCCACATCCCGTGCACCGGCTCGCCCGCGGGGCGCAGCCCCGCGGCCAGCTTGAAGTCGTAGGGCTTGGTGTCGACCAGGTGCCCCTCGACGTCGTAGAGGCCGTCAGCGCGCTTGTAGCCGCGGATCTCGACGGCGCGCGTGTGGATCGGCTCCCGGGCGACGGTCGGTGCGAGCCCTGGCATCTACGCCGGCTGGGCCACCGCGGCCTTGCGCGCGAGGCGGATCGCCTCGGCGAAGGCGGCGCCGGTCTGGAAGCGCTGGTCCGCGTCCTTGGCGAGCGCGCGCTCCACCAGCGTGTCCACCCACGGCGGCAGCGACGGGTTGTACTGGTGGATCGGCGGGTGCGCGTTGTTGGCGATCGCGAACATCAGCTGCGTCATCGACTCGCCTTCGAACGGCAGGCGCCCGGAAAGCATCTGGTAGAGGGTGACGCCGAGCGAAAAGAGGTCGCTCCTGCCGTCGATGCGCTTGCCGGCAAGCTGCTCGGGCGACATATACGAGGGCGTGCCCAGCACCATCCCGGTCTTGGTCTTCGACGAGTCGGTGACCCGCGCGATGCCGAAGTCGGTGACCTTGGGGGTGTCGCTCTCCGGCTCGTACATGATGTTGGCCGGCTTGATGTCGCGGTGGACGATGCCCATGGTGTGCGCGTAGCCCAGCGCGTCGGCGACGCGCTCCACGATGGACAGCACCTTGTCGGGCGGCAGCAGGTTCGGCTGCTTGGTGAACTGCACCAGGTCCTTGCCCTTCAGGAACTCCATGGCGATGAAGCAGAGGTCGTGCTCCTCGCCCGCGTCGAAGATGGTGACGATATGCGGGTGGTTGAGGCGCCCCGCGGTTTCGGCCTCGCGGAAGAAGCGCTCCTTGGCCTCCTGCAGTTCCTCGGCCTCGAACTCGGCCGACAGCGCCATGGTCTTGATCGCGACCACGCGGCCGATCTTGGGATCCTTGCCGCCGTAGACCACACCCATGGCGCCCTTGCCCAGCTCCTTGTCGATCTGGTAGCGGCCGAGCATCGGCTTCTCGGCGCCGCCGCCCTGCAGCACCATCGTGCTGGAATTGGTTCGCGCCGCCGCCGAGCCGCCGAGGATGATGGTCTCGGACAGGTTCTTCGCGCGGTTCATCCGCTCCTCGATGTCGCGGAACTTGGGATTGAAGGTCGCCATGTAGCGGAAGCAGCTCTCCGCCTTGTTGAACTGGCGGCGGCGCTCGAAGTCGAGCGCGAGGGAGTAGATGTTCTCCATCACCTCCTCGTTCAGCGGCGCCTTGCGGAACTTGTCGAACGCCATGTCGAGCTGGCCCTGCTGCTGGAACGCGAGCCCCAGCATGCGGTTGGACTCGGCGCCGGCGACGTCGGCCGCCTCCTTGCCCCGCTCGGTCACGAGGAAGCGCTTGGTGGTGAGGAGCGCATGGCCGACCACGAGGAGGGTGGCCGGCAGCATCAGCTGCACCCAGAGCCCGGCGCTCGTCATCATGCCGAGGTGGGCGCCGAAGAGGGCCACCAGCAGCACGCCGGTGAGCGCCGCGGCCATGCCCGCCTTCAGGCGCGGCAGGACCAGCGTGAGATAAAGCGCCACCAGCAGGTACGCGCCCAAGGTGGCAAGGCCGCCCCAGGTGGGGGCGACAAAATAGTGCTCCTGCAGGATCGACGAGACCGAGTGGGCGAGCGTCGTCACCGGGTTCATCTGCGCCGAGATCGGCGTCACCTGGCTCGCCCCCACGCCGGTGGCGGTGGCGCCGATCAGCACGATCTTGTCGGCGTACTTGGCGGCCGGAATCTTGCCCGAGTACACGTCATAGAACGAATCGATCGGGAAGGCCGGGCGATTGTCGCGGTCCTTGTAGAAGTAAGTGAACATCTGCCCCGTCTGGTCGGTGCGGATGGTCTTGCCGCCGACGGTGACGCTCTCGCCCTGCTTGGCCTTCACGTCCTTCGAGGTGAGGTTGAGGCTCTTCGCCGCGACCATCAGGGCGAGCGACGGGAAATGCTGGCCGTGGTAATTGATCACCAGCGGCTCGAAGCGGATCGCGCCGTCCTCGTCGAGGCTCGAGTTGAGGTGGCCCACGGCGGCGACCGAGGCGCCGATCTGGTCGATCGGCACCAGCGCA
>JBBQBW010000463.1:0-3039 GCA_038318025.1 Burkholderiales bacterium
ACCGCCTGGCCCTTGAGACGGATCGAGCCTTCGACGGGCAGCAGGTAGCCGCCCACCGCCTTCAGCAGCGTCGACTTGCCGCAGCCCGACGGCCCCAGGAGCACAAAGCGGTCTGCGAGGTGCACGTCGAAGCTCACCCGGTAGGTGGCGGTGACCAGGTGCTCGCGCGTTTTGTACTGGAGGGTCACTCCATCGACGGCGAGCAGCGGCGAGGGCGCCATCGCCATCAGCTTCCCGGCAGCGCGTGGACCTCGGGGAAGAACATGTCCTTCCAGCTCTCGGGCCGGTTCTTGATGGTGCCCACCTGCTGCATGAACTGGGCGTAAGGCAGGATCCGGTCCGGCGCCATGGTGTAGCGGACCTGCGGGTCGTTCATGATCGCCAGCAGCTTGTCGACGTTCTCCTTGCCGCCGCCCTCGCGAACATAGACCTCGGCGGCGCGCTTCTTGTCGGCGTTGATCGAATCGGTCGCTTCCCTGAGCGCCGCCACCACGGCGCGGTAGCTCTTCGGATTGTCGTCGCGGAACTTCTTCGTCGACCAGACCATGAGGAAGGTGTTGGGCCCGCCCATCACGTCGTAGGAGTTGAGGATCGTGCGGACCGCCGGGTTCTCCAGCGCCTGGTTCTGGAACGGCGGCGAGGTGAACTGCGCGGTGATCTGCCCCGACCCGGCAAGCAGCGCCCGCAGGCCTTCGGGGTGCGGCAGGTTCACCATCAGCGGATTCAACTTCTTGTAGTTCTCGATGCCGTATTCCTTGGCCACCGCCATCTGCAGGTAGGTGGTCTGCACCGAGGAGCCGGCGCCCGCCATGGCGATGCGGTCCTGGTCGGTGAAGTCGCGGATCGTCTTCACCGCCGGGTTGCGCGACACCAGCAGGTTGGGCATCGAGGACAGGGTCGAGACGCCGTTGACCCCGAGGTTGCCGCGCGTGCGGTCCCACAGGATGATCGCGGGCCCGGTGCCGCCGGCGGCGAAGTGCAGGCTGCCCGAGAGCAGCGCGTCGTTGGCGGCCGAACCCGCGCCGAGTGTCGCCCAGGTGACCTTGGTGTTCGCCAGGCCCTCCTTCGCGAGGTGCTTCTCCACCAGCTTGTCGGCCTTCATGAGCGTGAGCTGCATGTAGCCGATGCCGTACTGAGACATCATCTTCAGTTCGTCGACCTCCGCGGCGGCGTGCGTGGCGCAGGTGATGCCGAGGGCGGCGGCGATTAGCCCGAGCAGCTTTGTGGTTCTCATCTTCCCCTCCTGGGGTGTCGTGTTCGCTTCAGGACGCGGCCGCCGCGGCGGCCGTCCGGGCGACGATCTGCGTCGCGAGCCCGGTGTGGACGCGCCCCTCGCGGAACTCCCCGGAATCGAGGATCGCGAGGAGCGCGGGTACATTGTGCTTCACGCCCTCGATGCGGAATACCCGCAGGGCGTCGATCAACTTGTCGATGGCGCTGTCGCGGGTGTCGGCGCGCGCGATCACTTTCGCGATCATGGGGTCGTAGTGGGGCGTCACCTCCCGTCCGGCGGCGTAGCCGGTCTCGACGCGGATGCCGGCGCCGGCGGGGGGTGCGAACTCGCGCAGCGTCCCGGGCGAGGGCAGGAAGCGCTTCGGGTCCTCGGCGTAGACGCGCGCCTGGATCGCATGTCCCGTGGCCTGCGGCGCTTTCGGGAGGATGTCGGCGAGCGCGTGGCCGGCCGACGAGCGCAATTGGCTCGCCACCAGGTCGATGCCGGTGATCTCTTCGGTCACGCCATGCTCCACTTGGAGGCGCGTGTTCATCTCGAGGAAGCGGTACTCGCCGTCGGGGGCGAGCAGCAGCTCCACGGTACCGAGGTTGTCGTAGCCGAGGCGCGACAGGGTCGCAGCGACCCGGTCGAGCAGGGCGTCGAGCACCGGGCGGTCCACCCGCGGCGCGCGCGCCTCCTCGATGATCTTCTGGTGGCGGCGCTGCACCGAGCAGTCGCGCTCGAACACGTGGGCGACGCGGCCGTGGCGGTCACCGAGGAGCTGGATCTCGACGTGGCGCGGGTTCTCCACCAGGCGCTCGAGGTACACCTCACGGCTCGCGAAGCCGCGCTCGGCCATGGAGGCGGCGCGCTCCACCGCGGCAAGGAGCTCACCGGCATTACGTGCCGGGAGCATGCCGATGCCGCCGCCGCCCGCCGCGGGTTTCACCAGGATCGGGTAGCCGATGGCCTCGGCCGCGGCGAGGATCGCCGCCGGCTCCGCGGGCAGCACGCCGGAGCCGCGGCCCACGGGCAGCCCCTCGCGCTCGGCGAGCTCGCGGGCGCGGGTCTTGTGTCCCATCGCCTCGATCCATTTCGGCGCGGGCCCGATGAAGCGCATGCCGGCCGCCTCGACGGCGGTGGCGAAGGCGGCGTTCTCCGAGAGGAAGCCGTAGCCGGGATGGAGCGCGTCGCATCCCGACTTGCGCGCCGCCTCGAGGATCGCCGCCTGGTTGAGGTAGCTCTCCCGGGCCGGCGCCGGGCCTACGCACGCGGTCTCGGTCGCGTGGGCGAGCCACGGCGCGCCGGCGTCGGCCTCGGAGTGCACCGCGAGGGACGGGATGCCGAGCGAGTTCAGCGCGCGCAGCACCCGAGAGGCGACCGCTGCGCGGTTGGCGACGACGACCTTGTGGAACAGGGCCACGGTCAGAAGCTCGTGGGCCAGGCGCGCATCAGGTGCTGGCCCACGCCATGGGTGTGCCACAGCCGGTGGATGTCGAGCATGCGGATGAGGTAGTCGCGCGTCTCCTCGGGGCGGATCAACGACTGCACCGCGTAGATCGAGGCGATGTCCCACACCTCGTTGTCGCGGTCGAAGGTGGCGAGCTTCGCGTCGAAGCCGGGGTCGCCGCGCTTCACGCCATGGACGATCTCGACGGCGAAGCCGGAGTCCATGAAGCTCACCTCCGCGGTGGGCCACGCGGCCACCTCGTCGGAGTTCTTCCCGCCGCCCATGTTGAGGTAGGCCTGGCCGTAGCTCTTGCGCAGGATCACCGACAGCTTGGGCACGGTGACGAGGGAGAGTGCGTTCATCATGTTCATGATCT
>JBBQBW010000464.1:0-3033 GCA_038318025.1 Burkholderiales bacterium
CGTTGCATCTGCGACCCTCTGCGTAATGCAGTTGCCCTTCCCGAGAGTAAAATTCCCGATTCGCTTCGCACCGGATTTCCCCATGAGTGACATCGACTCCCGAGCCCCCGACCCGCTCGACGCCGGCGCCTGGGCGCGCCAGGCCGAGCGCGCCATGCACGAGGGCGACTACGAGGGCGCCGCCTGGTCGCTCGCCGCGGCCACCCGCGCCGCGCCCGGCAACGCGGGGCTGTGGAACAACCTGTCGCTCGCGTTCCTCTACGCGCGCCGTCCCGGGGAAGCCGAGCGCGCGGCGCAGACGGCGACCACCCTCGACCCGAAGCATGCCTTCGCGTGGCAAAACCTGGGGCAGGCCCTCGGCGACCAGGGTAAAGCGGAGGCCGCGGAGCACGCCTACCGCGAGGCGATCCTGCTCGCCCCGGAGGCCGCCGAGGCGCACTTCGGCCTCGCCGCCGCACTCACGCTGCGCGGCCAGTGGACCGGGGCCGTCATCGCATATCGCGAAGCTGCGAAACGCGCCCCCGGATCGGCCGACCCGTGGATCGGGCAAGCGAACGCGCTGCTGCGCATGCGCCGCCGCCGGGAAGCCGTCGCGGCGCTGCGCGAGGGCGCGCGCGTCGATCCCACGCGGGCGGCGGAAATCGACAGCCAGGCGCTCTTCGCGATGCAGTACGGCGACGAGTTCACCGTCGACGAGGTTTCGGCGGCCCACGAGGCCTGGGGCACGCGCCACCAGGTGGCGGCGCTGTCATCGCCGCTGCCGCGCCGCGTCGGCGGGCGCATCCGCGTGGGCTACGTCTCGCCCGCGTTCCACGCTTCGGCGATGGCGTTCGCGTTGCTGCCGGTGCTGAAGAGCCACGACCGCGACCGGTTCGAGATCGCGCTCTATTCCCAGGGGCACATCGAGGACACGGTCACCGAGGCGTTTCGCGCCCAGGCCCAGGCATGGCGCGACACGAGCGTCCTCGACGACGTGCAACTGGCGCAGGTGATCGCGGGCGACGCCATCGACGTGCTGGTGGACCTGGGCGGCCACACGCCGGGCAACCGCCTCACCATGTTCCCGCTGCGCCCCGCGCCGCTGCAGCTCTCCTGGCTCGACTACTTCAACACCACCGGCATCTGCGCCATCGACGCGATCCTGGCCGACGAGGCGAGTGTCGCCGCTGCGCTGGGACAACGCTTCGTGGAGCGCCTCGCCGCCGTGGGCCCGTGCCGTTATCCGTACGCGCCGCCCGAGGGCGTGCGCTCCGTGGCGCCGCGCCCCGATCGCCCGATCGTGTTCGGGTCGTTCGCGCGCCTGGCGAAGGTGGGTGAGGGCACCATGGCCGCGTGGAGCGCGGTGCTGAACAAGGTGGCGGGCTCGCGCCTCGTCCTCAAGAACGATTCGTTCTCGGATCCCGCCATTCGCGACGAGGTGCTGCGCGATTTCACCGGCCGCGGCATCGACGCGTCGCGGGTCGAGCTCCGTCCCGCGAGCGAGCACCGCCGCATGATGGACGAGTACGCTGATGTGGACATCGTGCTGGACACCTTCCCCTACAACGGCGGCATCACGACGCTGGAGGCGCTGTGGATGGGGCGCCCGGTGGTGACGCTCGAAGGGGTGACGCTGCTGGGCCGCCAGGCGGCGGGCATCCTCGCGCCCCTGGGGCACCCGGAGTGGATCGCGCGCGACGTGGCGGGCTTCGTCGACGCCGCGGCGACACTCGCGGCCGACCCGGTGCGCCTCGCGCAGTTGCAGATGGGGTTGCGCGACGAGCTGGCGCGCTCGCCGCTGTGCGATGCGCCGGCGTTCACGCGGCGGCTGGAAGCGCTCTACGAGCGCCTGCTCGATGGGACGAAGCGCGCCGCCTAGACCTTAGGGGACAGACCACCAATTGCACTTGGTGAAACGACAGTTTCATCCTCCGCAATTGGTGGTCTGTCCCCTAAGGTCGTCCCCTAGGGTCTCCCCGAGCGCGTCCTTCCGAGGAAAAATCGCAGCATCTGCGCCGAGGCGTCGGGGCCGTGAGGATCGGCGAAGCTGCCGGCGCCGCTGCCGCCGGACCACGCGTGGCCGAGCCCGTCGATGGCCCAATGCTCCATCAACGGCGCGCCGTCGGGGCGCTCGACGAAGCGCCTCACGTAGCGCCGGCCTTCCTTCGGGTGCTGGCGGCGAAGTCGTCGGCGGTCTGGCCGCAGCCGTGCAGCATGAGCACCAGGGGCCGCAGGCCTTGGGCGCTGTCGGGGACGTGGAGCCGGTACTTGCGCGCAGGGGCGGGAGGAAGGATCGCCACAGGCCCATTGTGCGCCGCTTGTTTTCTCGCGGCCCGGGCTGATCCGCAGATGGCCGCAGATCGAACGCAGATGGTCGCAGATGGGATGAGAAGAACTGCTCGGCAATTTCACGCGGGGGTAATCGTAGGCACCACAATCCTTTATCCCCATCTGCGCCCATCTGCGATCCCGCATTGCACCGCCAACCCGTGCCACAATCTCCGAGCGTTCGTTCCACAAAAACATTCGGAGGAATGTCCATGTCCCGCAGAAAGTTCATCGGGGGCGCATCGGCGCTTGCGCTCGCCGCCCTCGCGTCCATCGCCCGCGCGCAGCCGGCGAAATATCCCAGCAAGCCGATCAAGTTCGTGGTGCCCTTCGCCGCGGGCGGCGGCGGCGATGTGGTGGCGCGCATGCTCGCGCAGCGCCTGTCGGAGCGCCTCAACAATCCCGTGGTGGTGGAAAACCGTACCGGTGCCGGCGGCAACATCGGCTCCGACTTCGTGCTGAAGAGCGCGCCCGACGGCTACACGCTCCTCAACATGTCGAGCAGTTATCCCATCCAGGCCGCCGTGAGCAAGCTGCCCTACGACCCGATCGGCGACATGCAGCCGATCATCATGGTGGCGCGTGACCCGGTGCTGCTGCTGGTCAACACCAGCTCTGCGTTCAGGAACGCGAAGGACCTGGTGGAAGCCGCGCGCCGCACGCCCGACAAGTTCACCTATGGTTCGGCGGGCGTGGGCTCCATCGCGCACCTGGGGATGGAGGAGC
>JBBQBW010000465.1:0-3027 GCA_038318025.1 Burkholderiales bacterium
GGTGGCCTTCGGCGTGCAGAACATGGTGCCGGGTTTCGATTTCTCCAACGATCCGCTGCTGGCCGGGCGCATCCATTCGTACTTCGACACCCAGATCTCGCGCCTCGGTGGACCGAACTTCCACGAGATCCCCATCAACACCCCGCTGGCCCAGATCCACAACAACCAGCGCGACGGCATGCACCGCCAGGCGATCCCTCGCGGCCGCGTTGCCTATGAGCCGAACTCGCTCGGCGGGGGCTGCCCGTTCCAGCAAGGCGCTGCGCGCGGCTTCACCTCGTTCCCCGACCCCACGCCGGAGGACAAGGTGCGCGGGAAGCCGGAGAAGTTCGCCGACCACTACACCCAGGCGACCCTTTTCTTCCGCAGCCAGACGCCGGTGGAGCAGGCCCACATCGTGCGCGCGTTTCGTTTCGAGCTTACCAAGGTCGCAGTGCCGGCGATCCGCGAGCGGATGCTCTCGAACCTCGCCAATGTCGACGCGGACCTGGCGGCGCAGGTGGCCGATGGGCTCGGCGTCGCGGTGCCCGATCCCTCGCCGGTGCTGATGAAGGCGAAGCCCGAGGTGGAAACGTCCAACGCGCTGTCGCTGATGGCGCGTCCCGGCGACGGCACGATTCGCGGCCGCAAGGTGGCGATCGTCGTGGCCAACGGCGTCGACGGTGCGGGGGCGATGGCGATCCACGCGGCACTCCTTGCCCAGGGGGCGGTGCCGCGCATCGTGGCACCGAAGCTGGGCCCGGTGACCAGCGTTTCGGGTGATCCGCTCGAAGCCGACGGCACTCTCGAGACCATGCCCTCGGTGGTGTTCGACGCGATGGTGGTGCCCGATGGCGACGCCGCGACCGAGGCGTTGTGCGACCTGGGGCAGGCGGTGGAATTCGCGCGCGATACTTTCCGGCACTGCAAGGCGATCCTCGCCATCGGCGCGTCGCAGGAACTGCTCGCCGAGGCCGGCGTGATGCCCGACGCGGACGATCCCGCACTGCTGGTGGTCGACGCGGGCCAGGCGCAGAAGGCCACGAAGGCGTTCATCGCGGCGCTGGCGAAGCACCGCAACTGGGACCGCGCCATGGACCCGCCTCCGATCTGACTTTGGGGGTCAGACTCCTAGCGCAGTGCCTTAGTGCCTTAGGGGTCAGACTCCTAGTGCAGTGCCTTATTAGGGGTCAGACTCCTAGTGCACTCACGGAGTCTCGCCCTTCAATGGCGTCTCTGCACTAGGAGTCTGACCCCTAAGGCGCCGTAAGCGCGCTGGGAGTCTGACCCCTAAGGCAGACCCCTAAGGCAGAATGGGGCCACCAATCACACTGGAGGCCCCATGTTTCGACGCGCCATCGCGTTGCTCGCCACTGCGATTTCCGCGGTTGCCATCGCCGCGTATCCCGAAAAGCCGATCACGTTCGTCGTACCGTTCAGCGCGGGTGGGGACGCCGACCTCGCGGGCCGCAACCTCGCGGCGGCGGCGCAGGGGTACCTCAAGCAGCCGGTGGTGGTGGTGAACCGTGCGGGGGCGAGCGGAGCGATCGGCTCGGCGGCGGTGCGAGAGGCCGCGCCCGATGGCTACACGCTGCTCATCGCGCGCGTGGGCTCCAATGCCGTGCTGCCGGCGCTGCAGCCGTCGACGCCGTACAAGTGGAGCGATTTCACCTTCATCTCGGTGCTCGAGCTGAATCCGTTCGTGTGCGTGGTGAAGGCCGAGTCGGCCTACCGCACCCTCGACGACCTCGGCCGCACGCTGCGCGCCAACCCGGGCACGCTCAACTACAGCTCCTCGGGCCAGGGAACGATCCTGCACCTGGGCGCGCAGCTCCTCCTGCAATCGATGAAGCTCCCCTCCGACGCCGCCGCCCACATCACCTACAAGGGCGGCTCCGACGCGGCCCTAGCGGTCGTCTCGGGCAACGTGGACTTCGGCTGCGGCAACCTCACCTCCACCATCGGCCTCATCAAGGGCGGCAAGCTGCGCGCCCTCGTCACCACGACCCCGGAGCGCGTGGCGGACATTCCGGACGTGCCCACTGCCAGGGAAGCGGGGCATCCGCAGCTCGAGGCGATCGTCGGCTGGAGCGCGCTCTACGGGCCGCCCAACCTGCCGCGCGACGTGGTCGCGAAATGGGTCGAGGTGATGCAGCAGGTCGCGGCCGACGCGCGATGGAAGGCGGGCAACGAGAAATTCGGCGGCATTCCCCGCGTGATGCCGCCCGCCGAGACCGAGCGCTTCGTGGCCGAGCAGTTCCGCGTCTACCAGGGCCTTGCCAGGCAACTCGGGCTCGAGCAGAAATGACGGCGGCGAAAGTGCGCGGCGCCGATGCCCTCGCGCAAGCCATCGCCGCCTCGGGCGCGCGGCGCATCTTCACGCTCTCGGGCAACCACATCATGCCGGTGTTCGATGCCGCGCTGGGCGCGGGCATCGAGCTGATCCACGTGCGCCACGAGGCGGCGGCAGTGCACATGGCCGACGCCTGGGCGCGCATCACCGGGCAACCCGGCATCGCGCTGGTGACCGGGGGCCCGGGGCACGCCAACGCCGTGGGAGCGCTCTACACCGCCGCGATGGCCGAATCTCCGGTGGTCCTCCTCTCGGGACACGCGCCCAACAGCCAGCTCGGGCAGGGCGCCTTCCAGGAGATGCGCCAGGCCGATATCGCAGCACCCCTCACGAAGGGCGCGTGGACCAGCGCTGGCGCCGACATGCTCGCTCCCGATTTCGCGAAGGCGATGCGCTGCGCCCGCGGTGGGCGTCCCGGCCCGGTGCACCTCAGCCTGCCCAACGACGCGCTCGACGAACCCGCCGCCCACGCCGGCCTCCATGGCGATCCGTTCCACGCGGCGCCGCAACCGCTCGCTGACGCTGATGCCGATGCGTTCCTGGCGCGCCTCTCCCGCGCGCACAAGCCGCTGATCCTCGCGGGCCCGGCCTGCCTCACCCGCGCCGGCCGCGAGTGGCTCGCGGCGCTGGAGTCCGCCGGCGGCATTCCGGTGAGCGGCATGGAAAGCCCGCGCGGCGTGGGCGTTCCCTCCCTC
>JBBQBW010000466.1:0-3021 GCA_038318025.1 Burkholderiales bacterium
CCTGGGGCTCCTGCCCGAAGTGCTTCTGCAACTCTCGCCCAACCAGCAGGTTGAATTTCTGGTCGGTTCCGCCCAGCTCCACGTCGGCCTTCATGGCGACAGAATCGTAGCCCTGCATCAGCGGGTAGAGGAACTCGTGGATCGATATCGGCCGCTGTTCGGCGAAGCGCTTGGAGAAGTCGTCGCGCTCGAGCATTCGGGCCACTGTGTAAGTGCCTGCCAACTTCACGACGCCAGCCGCGCCGAGCTGAGAGCACCAGGTCGAGTTGAAGGAAACCTCGGTCCGCTCCGGGTCGAGCACCTTGAAGACCTGGGATTTGTAGGTGTCAGCGTTCTGGGCGATCTGCTCGGGCGTGAGAGGCGGGCGGGTCACGTTGCGCCCGGTGGGGTCGCCGATCATCCCCGTGAAGTCCCCGATCAGGAACATCACGTGATGGCCGAGGTCCTGGAATTGGCGCATCTTGTTCAACAGGACGGTGTGCCCCAGGTGCAAGTCGGGAGCGGTGGGGTCGAAGCCGGCCTTCACCCGCAACGGTTTGCCCCGCCCCAGCTTGCGAACCAGGTCGTCAGCCACGATGATCTCGTCCGCGCCGCGGGAAATCTCCCTGAGAGGGTCCGACTGAGTCATTGATTTGATTCCATTTTCCAGCGTTTTGTCGGATTTATCTGATATGCTGCGTCGGACGTATCCGACACACTACCCATGCACGACGAAAAAGCCGACATTCTAGCGCAGCGACCGGCCTTGGCCGGGTGGATTCGCCAGGCGGTATTTGGCGCCGCCCTCTTGTGCCTTCCGGCGCTGGCCGTCGTCACCGCCTTTGGCATCGCGCCGGGAACATCTGGCGCGGACGACGACCTTCGGTTGGTGAGCGAGGCGATCGCCCTGCCCCCGCTCGAGCCCGTCGCCGATCCGGCAATTTCCTTCACGACGCAGGAGCGCGTCCTGCGCGGCGACACCGTCGCGGTCCTGTTCGATCGGCTCGGCGTGCGCGACCCCAGGGCGATGGAGTTCCTCAAGGGTGACGCCACTGGCCGGATGATCTTCCGCCAGCTGGTTCCGGGCCGTACGCTTCAGGCCGAGACCGGACTGGATGGCGACCTGCGGACCCTGCGGTACTTCCTTGGTCCTGCGGCCCTGGTGGAAGTCTCGCGCTCGGGCGAGGGCTTCGCCGCGCGCCAGCGCGCAGTCAACGAGGCTCCGAGGCTCGTGTACAAGAGCGCCGTGATCCGCTCGTCGCTCTTCGCCGCCGCCGACGCCGCGGGAATCCCCGACGCGATCGCGATGCAGGTGGCGCGGGTCTTCGCGACGGACATCGATTTCCACAGCGACCTGCGCCGCGGGGATCGCTTCTCCCTCGTATACGAGATGCTCTACGACTCGGGGGAGTTGGTCGCGCCGGGAAGGATCGTCGCCGCCGAGTTCGTCAACGACGGCCGCACCTACCATGCGGTCCTGTTCCAGGACCCGGATGGCGCGGAGGGCTACTATTCCCTCGACGGCTCCAACCGCGCAAAGGCATTCCTGCGCTCCCCGGTGGAGTTCTCCCGCGTGAGCTCGGGTTTCGGCGCGCGCTTCCACCCGATCTTCCGCAACTGGCGGGCACACACCGGCGTGGATTTCGCGGCGCCGCACGGCACTCGAGTCCTCGCCACCGCCGATGGCGTGATCGTCGCGGCGGGAACGCGCGGCGGTTATGGCAATGCCGTCGAGTTGAAGCACGGCAATGGCGTGACGACGCTGTACGCGCACCTTTCAGGCTTCGCCAAGGGCGTACGCGCCGGAGCACGCATCCAGCAGGGCGAGCCCATCGGCTTCGTGGGTGCCACAGGTTATGCGACCGGCCAGCACCTGCACTACGAGTTCAAGATGGCGGGCATCCACCAGGATCCCCTGCGGGTTGCGCTGCCCAAGGCGGACCCCGTGCCCGCGCACTTCAAGGCGCAGTTCACCCAGGTCGCCGCGTCTGCCCGCGCCACCATCGAGCGCGTTGGCAGCGCGCCCGCCGCACGCTTCGAATAAGTTGAAGTCGCTGTTCATCGGGGTCATGTCGGGGACGAGCCTCGACGGCGCCGATGCGGCCCTGGTCGAGTTTTCGGGACCTGCCCCGCAGACGCTCGCCTTCTCATCGGTGCCGTTCACGCCCGGCCTCAAGCAGCGCGTGCTCGACCTCAGCCAGCCGGGAACCGACTCCCTCGAGCTGGCCGGCATCGTCTCCCTCGAATTGTCCGGTATCTATGCGCGCGTCGTGGACGGCGTCATTGCCGCGAGCGGGATCGATCGCAACACGGTTGCCGCCATCGGCTGCCATGGCCAAACGGTCCGCCATCGCCCCGACCTCGGGTTCACGACGCAGTTGAACGACCCGGCGCGGCTCGCGGAGCTGACCGGTGTCGACGTAGTCGCGGATTTTCGACGCCGTGACATGGCCGCCGGAGGGCAGGGCGCGCCGCTGGTGCCCGCCTTCCACGAGGCGGTGTTCCGCCACCCCGACCGCGCACGCGCGATCGTGAACATCGGCGGCATCAGCAACGTGACCGCGCTCTCCCATGGACGACCGACGATCGGATTCGACTGCGGCCCGGGCAACGTCCTCCTCGATGGATGGGCGCGACGCCACCTGGGCGCCGAGTTCGACGAGAACGGCCGCTGGGCCGCCGTGGGCCACACCGACGAGGCGCTGCTGGAGCGACTGATGCGCGAGCCCTTCATGGGCCTGCCTCCACCGAAGAGCACCGGGCGGGAGCTCTTCCGCCTCGCGTGGCTGGACGAACGGTTGCCGTCGGGCCACGACGCCGCCGACGTGCAATCGACCCTCACGGATTTCACCGCCCGTTCGATCATCGATGCGGTGGAACGGTATTGCCCCGAGACCGAGGAGATCTACCTGGCGGGCGGCGGGGCGCGCAACGCCACTCTCGTCGATCGCATCACCCGTCGCGCCGCGGGGCGTTCCGTGGCTACGACGGACGTCCTTGGGGTACCTACCGGCCATGTGGAATCGATGGCATTCGCATGGC
>JBBQBW010000467.1:0-3017 GCA_038318025.1 Burkholderiales bacterium
ACCACGCTGCGCGATACGGGCGAGGTGGCGCTGATCGACGGCGACTCGAAGAAGATCATCTCGATCATCAAGACCGGGTACGCCGTGCACATCTCGCGCGTGTCGGCCTCGGGGCGCTACCTGTTCGTGATCGGGCGCGACGCCAAGATCAACATGATCGACCTGTGGATGGAGAAGCCCGACAACGTGGCCGAGATCAAGGTGGGGCTCGAGGCGAGGAGCGTCGACACCTCCAAATACAAGGGTTATGAGGACAAGTACGCCATTGCCGGCGCCTACTGGCCACCCCAGTTCGTGATCATGAAGGGCGACACGCTCGAGCCGCTCAAGGTGGTCAGCACCCGCGGCATGACGGTCGACACCCAGGAATACCACCCCGAGCCGCGCGTCGCCGCCATCGCCGCCTCGCACTACAAGCCCGAGTTCGTGGTGAACGTGAAGGAGACCGGCAAGATCCTGATGGTCAACTACACCGACATCGCCAACCTCGCCGTGACCGAGATCCCGGCCGCGCGTTTCCTCCACGACGGCGGATGGGATGCAAGCAAGCGTTACGTGATGATGGCCGCCAACCAGTCCAACAAGATCGCGGTTGTGGATGCGAAGACGAGCAAGCTCGCCGCGCTCGTGGACGTCGACAAGATCCCCCACCCGGGGCGCGGCGCCAACTTCGTGCACCCGACCTGCGGCCCGGTGTGGGCCACGGGCCACCTCGGCAGCGAGAAGATCGCGCTCATCGGCACCGACCCGGTGAAGAACAAGAAGCACGCCTGGAAGGTCTGCGAAATGCTCGACGGCCAGGGCGGGGGCAACCTCTTCATCAAGACGCACCCGAAGAGCAACCACCTCTACGTCGACACGCCGCTCCACCCCGACGCGAAGATCAACAAGTCCGTGGCCGTGTTCGACACGAAGAACCTGAAGGCGGGCTTCAAGGTGCTGCCGATCTTCGAATGGTCCGGCATCAAGGGCGAGGCCGCCGGCCGCGTGGTGCAGCCCGAGTACAACAAGGCGGGCGACGAGGTGTGGTTCGCGGTGTGGAGCGCCAAGAACCAGGAGAGCGCGCTGGTGATCGTCGACGACAAGACCCTGAAGCTCAAGGCCGTGATCCGCGATCCCAAGCTGATCACGCCCACCGGCCACTTCAACATCTACAACACGCAGCACGACGTCTACTGAGGAGATCGCCGCAATGAACCCGAAACTTCCCCTCGCCATCGCGGCGCTCGCGCTGCTCGCGACCGGGCCCGCCAGGGCCGACGAGGCCCTCGCCAAGGGCAAGGGCTGCACCGCGTGCCACGACGTGAAGAAGAAGCTGGTGGGCCCCGCCTACGCGGACGTCGCGAAGAAGTACAAGGCTGACGCCAAGGGCCAGGAAACCATGGTCGGCAGCATCCTCAAGGGCAGCACCGGCAAGTGGGGGGCGATCCCGATGCCCGCCAACAAGGTGACGCAGGACGAGGCGAAGAAGCTCGCCGCCTGGATCCTCACGCTCTGAGGCGGGTTGCGGTCAACTGAAGCGGCCGCGGTCCCGGGCCGCTTCATCCAATGCGGCGGCCAGCTCGGCGCGGTGGTTGGGCGCATGCCGCGCCTCCGAGGGCATCGAAGAGCTCAGGGCATAGTCGCCCGGGATGCCGAAGACTTCCCGTGCGCCGTTCGCGTGCAGCGCTCCAGCAGGGACTGCGCGAGCGTCGGCGGGCTCACCGCGGCGCACGGGCGAGGCGCAGGAGCGCGAACGCGAGGAGTAGCGCGGTGAGGCCATGGATCCAGCCCGGAACGAGCGGGCGCGACGCGCGCTCCCCCCAGAGAGCGAGGCCGAGGACCGCCTGGAAAATCGCGAGCGCCGCGGCAAACCCCGCGGCGGCGCCGCGGCGGCGCAAGCGCCAGGCCGCCGCAAGCGACAGGACGACCGCCATGCCGCCCGCGACCAGGTGCGGCCAGGAATAACCATCGCGCCCCCACAGGAGCGAGGCATCCGCGAGCGCCCCGAGTCCCACCGCCACCGTAACCGCCGCCAGCGCGAGCCGCACGGCAGGGTCGCTCCTCTCCACCGCGGCCGCAGGAAGGGCCAGGGCCACGAACGCAACCGCCAATCCCATGCCGCCGACGACATTCACGACGGTCACGATGTCGTGGCGGTACCCGGGGGTGTAGCGCCCGACCATCGCCAGCAGCACGGTGAGCGCCACTACCCAGGCGATCTCCGCCCGCCGCGCACGCGCGCCCTCCCCGCCCCGCGCCAGCGCCACCAGCGCGACCATGGCGAGCACTCCGACGGCGCTCGCGGCGATGCGGTGCGCGAGGCGCGACCAGAATTCGACGTCGGCGGGCAGCATCGAGACCGCCTCGCCGCCTTCGAGGCGCGCACCCAGGCGCAGGAGCACACTGGTGGCGAGGATCACCGTCGTGAGGGCGGCACCCCACGCACCCACACGCGCGTGCAGGCGGGGGCTCAACGGCGGGCCCGCAGGGCGCGCAGCACCATCACGACGAACAGCAGTCCACCGGCGATCGCGAGCAGCCCGCCCGCGCCCATGATCCCCATGCCTGCGACTTCCGGCGTCGAGCGCAGCACCTGGTCGGTGCCGGCCACCTTGCGCTGCACGCCGTAGCCGCCGGAGATGACGAGCCCGCCGATGTGCATGAGTTGTCCCGTGCCGTAGATCCACGGCTGCCACGCGGCGGCCCGCGAACGCGGGGCTGCGAAGCCGAAGCGCGGCAGCAGCAGGTAGGTGACGCCCATCATCGCGAGCGTCACGCCCACGATGCAGCCATGGTAGTGCGCCGGCACGCGCACGTCGGGGCCGCCGATGGCGAAGCCGATGAGGCCGCCGGCGCAGAAGAGCAGCAGCGACGCGAGGAGGCAGCCGCGCAGCGGTGCCGCGGCCGGATCCGCACGCGGCGCGCGCAGCAACCCCCAACCGACCGCGAGAGCCACCGGCGGCACCACCAGCGTGCCGCCGAAACGCAAAAGCCAAGTCTTCAGCTTGACGAGCGCGATAGATGCAACCGGCTGC
>JBBQBW010000468.1:0-3009 GCA_038318025.1 Burkholderiales bacterium
AAGAGCTTGAAGAGCTGGAAGTGACACTGCCGCAGGCCGCGGACCTGCTCGCTCCCGGCGGGCGGCTCGCGGTGATCAGCTTCCACTCGCTGGAAGACCGTATGGTGAAGCAGTTCATCCGCAAGCGCTCGACCGCCGACACGCTGCCGCGCGGTGTGCCGGTGCGCGCCGCCGACTTGCCGCCGCCGCAGCTCACTGCCATCGGCAAGGCGGTGAAACCGTCCCACGAGGAAGTCTCGCGCAACCCGCGCTCGCGCAGCGCCGTGCTGCGGGTGGCTGAGAAGAACGCACCCTCTCCCCGGCCCTCTCCCAAGGGAGAGGGTGCAAGTTCTCCCTCCCCCCTGGGGGAGGGCCGGGGAGAGGGTCGCCATAAGTGGGCCGCCTGAACTTGATCCTCCTCATCCTCCTCATCGGCTGCGCCCTCGCGGTGATCACCACGCAGCACCAGGCGCGCAAGCTCTTCATCGAGCTCGAGGGCGAGCAGGTGGGCGCCAAGAAGCTCGAGGAGGAGAGGAGCCAGCTGCAGCTGGAGCAGAGCACCTGGGCCACCCACAAGCGCATCGAGGCGGTGGCGTCGAAGAGCCTCGGCATGCGCCAGCCCGAGCCGGGCGCCAGCGTGATCGTGCAGCTGCCGGAAGGCGCGCGATGAAGATCCAGGCGCGCACCCCCAAGTTCGAGAAGCGCACGCCGGAGCTGCGCCTCAAGCTCGAGGGCTGGCGCTCGCGCTTCGTGCTGGTGGTGGCGGTGGGCGGGTTCGGCGTGCTGATCGGGCGCGCGTTCTACCTGCAGGCGCTCAACACCTCCTTCCTCCAGGCCAAGGGCGAGGCGCGGTACGGCCGGGTGGTCGACATGCCCGCCTCGCGCGGGCCGATCAAGGACCGCAACGGCCAGACCGTGGCGATCTCGACCCCGGCGGAGTCGATCTGGGTCTCGCCCGACGCTTTCGAGGTCGACGCCGCGCAGGTGAAGTCCCTCGCCCGAGCCTTGGCGATGGACCCGGAGGAGATCCGCCAGAAGATTGCCCGAAAGGATCGCCAGTTCGCCTACCTCAAGCGCCAGATTTCGCCCGAGCAGGCGGCGAAAGTGATGGCGCTGCGGATCCCGGGCGTGTTCCAGCAGCGCGAATTCCGCCGCTTCTACCCGGCGGGCGAGGTGATGGCGCACGTGGTCGGGTTCACCGGAGTCGAGGATCGGGGGCAGGAAGGCATGGAGCTCGCGGCCGAGGGGCGGCTTGCCGGCGCCCCGGGCAGCCGCAAGGTGATCAAGGACCGCAAGGGCCGCATCGTGGAGGACGTGCAGGCGATGAAGGCGCCGCGCAACGGCGAGGAAGTGGCGCTCGCCATCGACCAGCGGCTGCAGTTCCTCGCGCACCGCGAGCTCAAGGCGGCGGTGGACCTGCATCGCGCCAAGGGCGGCTCCCTCGTGATCCTCGACGCGCGCACCGGCGAAGTGCTGGCGCTGGTGAACCAGCCCGACTACAACCCGAACAACCGCGCCGCGGTGACCGGCCGGCAGACGCGCAACCGGTCGGTGACGGACCTGTTCGAGCCGGGATCGACGATGAAACCCTTCACCATCGCCGCCGCGCTCGACTCGGGGCTGGTTAAGGCGGACACGATGATCCAGACCGCCCCTGGCACCCTCACCATCGGGCGCGCGACCATCAGCGACTCCCATGCGCACGGCCTGCTGTCGGTGACGCAGGTGATCCAGAAATCCTCCAACGTGGGCACCGCGAAGATCCAGCTGCAGATGCCCGCCGAGCGCATGGGCACGCTCTACCGCGAGCTCGGCTTCGGCACCGTGCCGCAGACCGGTTTCCCGGGGGAAGCCCGCGGGCTGCTGCGTCCGTGGGCCCAATGGAAGCCGATCGAGCAGGCCACGATGTCCTACGGCCACGGCATCGCGGTCTCGCTGCTCCAGGTCGCCCGCGCGTACACGGTGTTCACCAACGAGGGGGAGCTGCTGCCCCTCACGCTGATGAAGCGCGACTCGCACCCCATTGGCAAGCCGCTCTTCACCGCCGAGGCGGTGCGCGACGTGAACCGCATGATGGAGATGGCGGCGTTGCCGGGCGGCACCGCGCCGCGCGCCCAGGTTCCCGGCTATCGCGTGGCGGGCAAGACCGGCACCGCCCACAAGCCGGAGAACGGCGGCTACGCCGAGCACAAATACGTCTCGTCCTTCGTCGGCTTCGGCCCCGTCACCAACCCGCGCTTCATCGTGGCCGTGATGCTGGACGAGCCCTCGGGCAAGTACTTCGGCGGCGACGTGGGCGCCCCGGTGTTCTCCTCGGTGATGGGTTCGGCGCTGCGCATGATGTCGGTGCCGCCGGACGCCCCCAATCGGCTGAATGCGCAGGCCGCGCGCCCGGGAGTGGAAGGATGATCGCCGCCCCCGGCTTCACGCGCTCGCCTTCGGCGCAGCTCCTCGACCGGCTGGCGCAGATCGGCGTGCCGCTGGCCGACCTCACGGCCGATTCCCGCGCGGTGAAGATGGGCTCGGCCTTCGTGGCCTTCCGCGGCACGGTGCTCGATGGCCGCGACTTCATCGGCGAGGCGGTGGCGCGCGGCGCCGCCGCCGTGCTCTGGGAGCGCGACGGCTTCCGGTGGGAAGACCGCTGGGATGTTCCCAACCTGGGCGTCGAGAACCTGCGGCTGCGCATCTCGGAGATCGCCGGCAGCGTGTTCGGCAATCCCTCCGAGGCGCTGTGGATGGCGGGCGTCACCGGCACCAACGGCAAGACCTCGGTCTCGCAGTGGATCGCGGCCGCCCTCGACGGGCTGGGCCGCCGCTCGGCGGTCGTCGGCACTCTCGGCAATGGCCTGGTGGGCGAGCGCACCGAAGGGCGCAACACCACGCCCGATCCCATCGTGCTGCAGCGCCTGCTCGCCGATTACCTGCGCCGCGGCGCGCGCTGCGTCGCGATGGAGGTCTCCAGCCACGGCCTCGACCAGGGCCGCGTCGCGGGTATCAAGTACGACGCGGCGATCTTCACCAACCTCACCC
>JBBQBW010000469.1:0-3008 GCA_038318025.1 Burkholderiales bacterium
CGTACCCCAGCCACAGCCAGGCGCCGGAGCCGAGGGTGAGGACCATGGCGGGCGTCATGATTGCGCGGTAGAGCTTGCGCTCCATCACCTTGAATCGCTCGTTGCCGGGACCGTCCGTCGCCCCGGCGTGATAGACATAGAGCCGGGGGAGATAAAATAGCCCCGCGAACCACGAGACGACGAAAACGATGTGCAGTGATTTGATCCAGAGCATGTTCGGTCACGAAAAGGCCGGAACTTCGGGGAGGGAGGGGCCTCTACGCCCTGGCTTGCGCCCATTTTACGTGATGTCCCACGCCCTCCTCCGGGTCGCCGCGGCCCTGATCGCCGCCGCCGCCCTTGCTCCCCTCGACAGCGTCGCCGCCCCGGTCGTGAAGACCGAGCACGTCGAGGCGGCGCTGGTGACCGACCGCCAGTCCGCCCGGCCCGGCCAGCCCGTCACCGTGGGCCTGAGGCTGCGCATGGCGGACCACTGGCACACCTACTGGAAGAACCCTGGCGATTCGGGCCTGCCCACGCGCATCAAGTGGGAGCTGCCCCCCGGCTGGACCGCGGGCGAGATCCAGTGGCCCTACCCCCAGCCGCTGCCCATCGGCCCGCTGATGAACTACGGCTACGAGGACGAGGTGGTGCTGCTGGTGCCGCTCACCCCTCCCGCCGACGCGAAGCCTGGGCCCGCGATGATCCGCGCCAAGGCCGAGTGGCTGGTGTGCAAGGACGTGTGCATCCCGGAGAAGGGGGAGCTCGACCTCGCGCTGCCGGTGTCCGCTGCGCAGCCCTCTGCCGAGACGCGCTGGCAGGCGAGCATCGATCGCGCGCGCAGCATGCTGCCCGCCGAGGTGCCGGGATGGAAGTTCGAGTCAGCCGTCGCCGGGCGCACGCTGATCGTGCGCATGACGGCGCCCGAGGGCGCTACGATGCCCGCCAAGGCCACGTTCTTCCCCGCGCGTGAGTTGCTGATCGAGCCGGCGGCGCCGCAGAAAGTGGCGCGCGAGGGCACGCGCACGCTGCGCTTCGAGATGAAGATGGCCGACCCGCCCGCAGCCAACGTGACTGCCGTGGACGGTGTCGCGGTGGCCCAATCCGGCTGGCCGGGCGTCCCCGGCAAGGCGGTGGAGGTGCGCGCCCCGGCCTCCCCGGCGCTCGCGGCGGCGGGGCTGCTCTCGACTCCCGGAGCGGCCCCCGCGGGCCAGGCAATTGCGGGCGGCACGCTCGCGGCCCTCGCCTTCGCGCTCCTCGGCGGCATCCTGCTGAACCTGATGCCGTGCGTATTCCCGGTGCTCGGCATCAAGGTGATGGGATTCGTCGAGCACGCCCACGGCAATCCCGTGGCACTGCGACTGCAGGGCCTCATGTTCGGCGCCGGCGTGTTGCTGTCGTTCCTGGTGCTGGCGGGGCTGATGCTGGTGCTGCGCGCCCAGGGCGTGCAGCTCGGCTGGGGATTCCAGCTCCAGTCGCCCGCGTTCGTGACGCTGCTCGCCGCGCTCTTCTTCCTGCTGGCGCTGAACCTGTCGGGCCTCTTCGAGTGGGGACTGTTCGCGCAGTCGATGACTTCCGACCTGAGCGCGCGGGGACGGTACGCCGACGCTTTCCTGGCGGGCGTGCTTGCCACCGTCGTTGCCACCCCGTGCACCGCCCCGTTCATGGGCGCGGCCGTGGGCTTCACCCTCGCGCAGCCCGCCCCGGTGGCCCTCCTCGTGTTCGCGATGCTCGGCATCGGGATGGCGCTTCCCGTCGTGGCCCTCGCCCTCTTCCCGGCGCTGCTGAAGCGCCTGCCGCGCCCCGGCGCGTGGATGGAGACCTTCAAGCAAGTACTGGCATTTCCCCTCTACGCCACGGTCGCGTGGCTCGCGTGGGTGCTGGGAGGCCAGGCGGGCAACGACGCGGTGCTGGGGTTGCTGATCGGCCTGGTCGCGATCGCCGTCGCCGCGTGGATCTACGGCCGCTGGCACCACTCGCGCAGCTTCTGGCGCTACGGCGCCACGGCGCTCTTCGTGGCGCTGGGCATCTACGTGGCATGGCCCCAGGCGGTGGCGCCGCAGTCCGCCCGCCTGCAAGCGAAGCCCGGCGAGCTGCCGTGGCAGGAGTGGTCGCCGGAAAAGGTGGCCGAGCTCACCGCCGCCGGCAAGCCGGTGTTCGTCGATTTCACCGCCGCGTGGTGCGTCACCTGCCAGGTGAACAAGCGGGTCGCGCTCAACAACGCCAAAGTAGTGCAGGGGTTCGCCGAGCGGGGCGTCGTGCCGCTGCGGGCCGACTGGACCGCGAACGACCCGCGGATCACCGCGACCCTCGCCGCCCTCGGCCGCAACGCGATCCCGGTCTACGCGCTCTACCTGCCGGGCGAGGCGTCGCCACGCCTGCTGCCGGAGCTGCTGACCCCCTCGGTGGTGCTCGCCGAGATCGCTTCACTTCCCGCCGCGAAGCCCGCGACGGCACTAACGCAACGCTAAGTCGAAACGGAGATGTCCATGAAATCCCAAGTCGCCCTCGCCGTCGCCAGCCTGTTCGCCACCGCCGCGCTCGCCGCCGCGCCCGCGGGCCAGCCCGCCCCGGCCTTCGCCGTCACCGACCTCGCCGGCAAGCCCGTGAAGCTCGAGGACTACAAGGGCAAGACCGTGGTGCTGGAATGGCACAACTTCGGCTGCCCCTTCGTGCAGAAGCATTACAAGAGCGGCAACATGCAGGCCTTGCAGAAGAAATACGGCAAGGACGTCGTGTGGCTCGCGGTGAACTCCACCCACAAGTCCGCCAGCGACTGGATGGAGGCGGCACCCCTCACCGCCGAGCTGAAGAAGTTCGACGCCCAGCCCGCCGCCTACCTGGTCGACGAGCCCGGCAAGATGGGCATGGCCTATGGCGCCAAGACCACGCCGCACATGTACATCATCGATCCGCGGGGCGTGGTGGTCTACAACGGCGCCATCGACGACAAGCGCTCCACCAACCCCGAGGACGTGAAGACGTCGAAGAACTACGTGGTCGCGGCCCTCGACGAGATGAAGGCCGGC
>JBBQBW010000470.1:0-2999 GCA_038318025.1 Burkholderiales bacterium
CTCGGAGAACTTCATCGGCGAAGGATTGGCGCCGTAGGTCTGGAACATCTTCACGCGCCACTTGCCCTCGGGCACGCGCAGCTTGATCCCCTGCAGGTCGGCCGGGGTGTTGATCGGCTTCTTGTTGTTGGTGATGTGGCGGTAGCCGTTCTCCCACACGCCGATGACCTTGAGGCCCTTCTTCTCGGCCGCGGGCGCGATCTTCGGCCAGAAGACGTCCTTCTCGATCTTCTTCATGTGGTTACGGTCCTTCACCAGGTACGGCATCTCGAAAACGCCGAAGATGTCGGCCTCCGAGGACATGACCGTCGAGGGCAGGGCGATGTCCACGGTGCCGAGCTTGAGCTTCTGCAGCAGCTCCTTGTCGCCGCCGAGCTGGCTCGAGCCGTAGACCACCACCTTCGCCTTGTTGCCGAGCTTCGCGTTGGCCTTGTTCGCGAACTCGTCGGCCGAGGCGGCGAAGAGCGAGCCGGGCTCGCCAACGTGCCCGAATTTGATCTCGGTCTGTGCCAGCGCGGCCGCGGGCAGGGCGAGCGTCACCGCGGCGGCGAGCAGGCGGATGCGGAAATCGGCTTTCATGGCTCCTCCTAATAGTTATTCGAGCGCCTAGTCTAAATCGCCGCCGCCGTCCAAGTCGATTGATCTGCGTCAGGAACCGGCCGGCAGGATGTCCTCATGTCCGCCGCCACGCCAGGCTGGGACCTCCCTGAACCCTCCCGTCACGCGGGTGGTCGCTCCATCACTTCGGCGGCTGCTTCTTCGCCAGCCGCTCTTTCAGCTCGGCAAAGGGATTGTGCGTCGTGACGCGATGCTCCGTTGCGGCGGCACTGCTGCCCTGTCCGCTGGCGGCTTCCAGGAGCTTCTGGTGCTCATTGTCGTGGCAGTAGACGCACAACAACTCCCAGTTGCTGCCATCGGGCGGATTGTTGGCGTGGTTGTGGTCCCGGTGGTGGACGGTGAGCTCGCGCAGCTTCACGCCGCTGAACTCCCGGGCGCAGCGCCCGCAGATCCAGGGGTAGAGCTTGAGCGCCTGTTCCCGGTAGCTCGATTCACTCATCGTTGCCCATGATAAGTCGAAACCGCGGGAGACAAAATCGACAAAGGCCGGTCGAAAATCGCTCCTGCCTAGTTTTCCCCGAATCCATGGCTGATGAGGCGCGTCACCGCCGCCATCGCCTCGACCTCGTCCGGACCGCTGGCCTCGATCGATACGCGCGCCCCCATGCTCGCGGCGAGCAGGAGGACGGCGATGAGGTGGCGACCCTCGGCGCGTCGCCCGTTGGCGACGATTACGATGTGCGACACGTACTTGGAGCACACGGTGACGAGCTTCACGGCGGCGCGCGCGTGCAACCCCAAGCGGTTCACGATGGTCAATTGGCGTGCTTGCATTTCATTTCCCCTTGTTGCGGAGCGGGCAGCGGCGCACGCTCGTCGTGCACGGATGTCGATTCCCCGGGTGCGCTCCTGCAGCTTGCCAAGTCTGGCAGGACCGAGCGTGGCGTCCATCGGGGCACCGAGGGTTCTGGGAGATTTTGCCTAGGGCGGTTAGGGTGCGATGCAGGATTTGTCCTACAGCGCGAACTCCTGTCACACGATGATGGGCAAGCCTCGCACCTTGTTGAAATCGCGGTCGTGGGTAACGAGGGCGTCAGCGTTGATGGCCAGGGCGCTGGCGAGCTGGACGGCATCGGGCAGTTTCAGCTTGTACCTGCCGCGCAGCCGCGCCGCTTGCTCAGCGATGTCGGCATTGAGATCGACGACCTGCCAGGATTCGAGCACCGCCCGGTAGCGCCTTGCGAGAGACTCTTCGCCCGCGGCAAAGGGCCCCGTGAGCACCTCGCCCAAGGTCACCGTGGTCACCGCCAGCGCAACCCGTCCTTGGTCGTGTAGCGCGAACAGCGGCTCGTACCGGGACGCAAGGCGCGGGTGGGACTCGAGCACGTAGATGATGGGCGCCGTGTCGACCAGGAAGCGGGCGCACCACTCATCCAGAAGGCCTCCGCCGCGCGGCCGACGAGTTCGCGCGCGCGATAGAGGCGGATCTCTCCTCCCCCGGACCTTTGCGATCGAAAGCCCCCGGCCTTCGAGCTTTCAAAGCAATATCGGCTTGATCTCGGACTGGGCATGCTCTGGAAATCTCACGGCAACGGTTGGATCCATAACGGTCCCCGTGGCATATCCTAATTTCCCGTCCCTCAGTCGAACCACTACGCTGATCTGGCAACAATCACAGCAGAATTTCGTCATCAAGTCCGTGGTGCCCTGAAATGATGTTGGTGCCTTGGGAGTGATGCCAGGAGGGGCCAAACTCCAGCTTGAAACTGCCCGGTAACCGGGCAACATCAAATGGCGCGACCGCTCACAGTCGAGCGGAGTACGCGAAATAAACTAAGGTGGCGCGCCGAATCCTCCGCCGCCGGCCGTCTCTATCGCGACGACGTCTTCCGCCCGCAACACGCAGGGAACCGAGAAATCGCGCGGCTCGTCGTTGATGGAGAGGCGGGCCGGTGCTCCGGAGCCGCCGCCACGCAAGCCGGGTGGGCCGGATCGCGCATGCGTCAGCATGAAGGAGCAAGGTGCAGCCTCGGAGCCCAAGTAGCTGAACACGAGGCGAATCCCCTCGCCGCCCTGTTGCCGGCCGGCTCCGCCGCTTCCCTGGCGAAGGCTGCGTTCGAGGACGCGGATCGGCGCCTCGCCTTCCAGCACTTCGATCGGCGTATTGGCCATGTTCGAGGGAAAGCTCAACGCGGAAAGCCCGGATGCGCTCGCCGAAGCCCCCTGCCCTCCATTGGCGAAGCAGGCCAACGCGAACGAACGCCCATCGTGCCGGCCCGCCAGCGTAAACGACGACACGCCAGCACCGGAGGCGCGCACACGGTCCGGCAATACCGCCGCCATGGCGCCCATCACCGCGGCCGGGAGCTGGTGGCCGACCATGGAGCGCGCGCCAGTCGCCGCCGGGTAGCGCGGATTCAGGATCGAGCCCTCGGGCGCTT
>JBBQBW010000471.1:0-2989 GCA_038318025.1 Burkholderiales bacterium
ACCGGCCACACCGGACACCTGGGCCTGGCCGCCGAGCTTGCCTTCCGTGCCCACTTCCCGCGCCACTCGCGTAACTTCCGACGCGAAGGATCCGAGCTGATCCACCATCTTGTTGATCGTGCGTGCGGTGCGCAGGAATTCGCCCTCGAGCGGGCGGTCGTCGACCTCGAGGGCCATCGTCTGCGACAAGTCCCCCTGGGCCACGGCGCCGATCACGCGCGCCGTTTCCGAAGTGGGGTGGACCAGGTCGTCGATCAGCGCATTGACGCAATGGATCTGGTCCCGCCAGAACCCGCGCACGTCGCTCATCTCGGCGCGCTGCTTGAGCTTGCCCTCCTTGCCGACCTTCTGGCGCAGCCGCGCGAGCTCCTCGGCCATGCGCTCGTTCATCTCGACGACCTCGTTGAAGGTCTCCGCGACCTTCCCGGGCACCCCGGACCATTCGACCGGCAGGCGCACCGAGCTGTTGCCCTGCTTGAGCGCGGTGAGTGCCTCCAGGAGCGCGCGCGCGTCCGGGCGGGAGAACAGGGATTCGGAGGCGACGGGGGCGGCTTTCGCCTTGTCTGCGGCGCGCTTCCGGTTAGCGACAGAGCCGGTCTCCGCCAGCGTCTTCGAATCTTTCATGTCAGCGTTGCCCTTCCTGGGTAGAGCCCAAGTAGCGTTCGATGGTCTTCACCTGGTCGTCGATGTTGCCGCGAATCTTTCCAAGCGCGCGCTTCACGCCGGCCTCGTCGAGCTTTCCCGATTCCATGAGGTGGATCCAGCCGGCCATCGCCGAAAGCGGGGTGCGCAGGTCGTGGGAGAGCGAGCGGGCGGCGTCGCGGGCGAGCTCCGGGGGCCTGCCGCCGGGTAGCGACGCGCCGTCGAATATGAGGAGGGTCTGGGACTTCCCGGCGGCGGCCGCGGCTGCCTCATCCCAATTGCCCACTTCCACCACTTCCAGGCCGGCTTCGCGCAGCGCTCGGCCAGCGGCTTCCTTGCCGGGAGAACCCCCGGACACATTCAATATGGTCGTCGTCATCGCGGAACCCAGGATGCCATTGGGATCAATGTCCTCCAGGCGGAAAATGGCCCCGTACCGGGGATGCCGATCGAGTATAAGCGCCGCGTTTTGCCCAAACTGTAGGAGAACTCTTACAGGTAATTGTTTCTTTTCGGAAACGCGGGTAACCCCTACAATTGAAGCACCTCCCGCCGGTTCCGATGACATGTCAGACACCTCCGCACGCCGCCCCCTGAAGGTCTACATCGCCGACGATTCACCCCCGGTAACCGAAATGCTTACCGAGCTGATCGCGTCCCCCGGCCGGGTCGAGATCGTGGGGATCGGGGAGACCGAGGAGGCCGCCATCGAGTCGATCGGCAAGCTGCGCCCCGACGTCGTGGTGCTCGACCTGCAACTCAGGATCGGCTCCGGCACCAACGTGATCCGCGCGGTCCGCGCCCGGCAGGAGCTGTCCCACGTGCGGCTGGTGGTCACGTCCAACCACGACTCCGACGCGATGCGAGCCGGCTGCCTCAAGCTGGGCGCCGACGACTACTTCGACAAGGTGAAGCAGCTGGGCGACCTCACCCGCCGCATCGAGGAGCTCGCCGACGAGATGGCGGGCGCCGCCGCTTGAGCTCGCCGGCCTACCGTCGCGGCCTCGCGACGCGCCGCCGCGGGCTAGGCGACGAGTGGGTCGATCGCGCGATCGCCTCCACGACGCCGTTCAAGGCCCGCCGCGCGCAGGATAAGGCAGCGGCGAAGAAGGCGCGATGACCCGCAAGGTCGTGCCGCTCGCCGACGCGATCGCGCGCCACGTGAAGGACGGCCACACCGTGGCCCTCGAAGGCTTCACCCACCTCATCCCCTACGCCGCGGGCCACGAGATCGTGCGCCAGGGACGCCGCGACCTCACGCTGGTGCGAATGACGCCGGACATTCTCTACGACCAGATGATCGGCATGGGCTGCGCCCGCCGCCTCGTTTTCTCCTGGGGCGGCAACCCCGGGGTGGGCTCCATCCACCGCTTTCGAGACGCGATCGAGAATGGCTGGCCCCACGCGCTCGAGATCCGCGAGCACAGCCACGCCGACATGGCCGGGCGCTACCAGGCCGGCGCCTCGGGCCTGCCGTTCTCGGTGCTGCGTGGCTACGTGGGCTCGGACCTTCCCCTCCACAACCCCGATATCCGCAAGGTCACGTGCCCGTTCACCGGCGAGGTGCTCGCCGCAACCCCGGCGATCAACCCCGACGTCACAGTAATCCACGCCCAGCGCGCCGATCGCAAGGGCAACGTGCTGATCACCGGCATCGTCGGCATCCAGAAGGAAGCGGCCCTCGCCGCCCGCGCCGCGATCGTCACGGTCGAGGAGATCGTCGATGACCTCCAGGCGCCGATGAATGGGTGTTTCCTTCCCCACTGGGCCCTCGCTGCCGTGTGCGAAGTGCCCAACGGCGCGCATCCCAGCTACGCCCACGGCTTCTACGGGCGCGACAACGCGTTCTGCAAGGCATGGGATGCGATCTCCCGCGACCGCGAGGGCTTCCGGGCGTGGATGGCGAAGCACGTGAAGGGCACGCGCGACCACGCGGAGTACATGCGCTCGGCCGGGATCGCGCCGCCGCGGGAGGCCCTCGCCAATGCCCTCTGAACCCTTTACGCCTACGGAAGTCATGACCATCGAGGCCGCGCGGCGCCTCGCTGACGGCATGGTGTGCTTCGTGGGCATCGGACTGCCCTCCGCGGCCGCGAACCTCGCGCGCCTCACCCACGCGCCCGAGGTGGTGCTGATCTATGAATCCGGCACCATCGGCGCCAAGCCCGACGTGCTGCCGCTGTCCATCGGCGACGGAGGCCTCGCGCAGCATGCCGACACCGTGGTCTCGATCCCCGAGATCTTCCGCTACTGGCTGCAGGGCGGCCGCATCGACGTGGGCTTCCTCGGGGCCGCCCAGGTGGATCGCTTCGGCAACATCAATTCAACCGTGGTCGGCCCCTATGAA
>JBBQBW010000472.1:0-2985 GCA_038318025.1 Burkholderiales bacterium
GGCGGCGATGGAGCACGGCGGCCGCGAGGACCCCGTGGCGCTCATCGTCCGCTACGCGAGCCTGCTCGAACGCCTGCGCATCAAGGCGCCGACGTTCGTCCTCGGCGGGCTGGTGGCGCAGTTCGACGCATCGCTTCCCGACTGGTTCTTCCTCGCGATGCACCGCGAGATCGAGCGCCTCATCGACGAGGGCTTCGAGGAGCAGGACGCGGTGCCGCTCGACCCTTGGGAGGTGGCGCGCTGGATCGGGGCCATGAAATTCACGCCCGATGCCAACCAGCGGCGCGCGGGCTGGGAGTGGCTGGTGACGCGGGCGCAGGAAGATCGTGTCCGTGTCGCCGCCGGGGAGCGCCAGCCCTGGCCCTGCCCGTACCCCGCGTTCTCCCACGAAGGCCTTGCGGTGGTGCCGCTCACCACCCTCCAGGAGCTGCGCGAGGAGGCCGACGCCATGCACAACTGCCTCGAGGCCTTCGCCTACCCGTGCGTCGCCGGCGAGATGCAGCCCTTCTCGGTGCGCGAGCCGGAGGGCGGCCGGCGCGTCGCGTGCTTCATGCTCGAGCGAGCGGGAATCGGCAAATGGTCGGTACTGCAGGTCGCGGGGCCGCTCAACCGGGAGCCACCCGAGGCCGCGATCACGGCCGCGGCGCTGGCTTGCGAGCAGTGCAACCAGATCGTCATGCACCAGCGCCGGGAGCGGAACATGGCAGCGCTGGCGCGGTTGGCGGCGAGAGACGTCGAACCGGTGCCGTGAAAACTCAGACCCTGCCCAACAGCGCCCTCAACCTTGCATTGGCGAGCATCGGGTCGAATGCCGTGGGATCGTAGCGTTCGCTCCCGAACCACTCGAGCATCTCGCGGTGCCGCTCGTGCGCCGGGTCCCGCAGCGCGTGCAACAGCTCCAGGTAACCCGGAGGGCCCCCCACGTCTTCGGGCGGGCAGCGGTTCGCGCCATCGAGGCAGACGACACCGCGCACGCCATCCACGTTGGCACCGAGATACTCGACGCGCACCTCATGCCACCAGTCGTCCCCGAAGTCGTACCAGTACCGAAAGCGCTCGCCCGGCCGGACGAGCCCCGAAAGGCGCAATCCACCCTCTGCCTTCATGCCCGCGATCGGGAAATCCGGGTCGGGCATGCCGTAATGCGCGCCCGCGATCTCGAATTCATGCTCGTGGACGTCCTCCCAGCCCATCACAAGCTGGAGGGCATGGTGCAGCTTGGGCAGCGTGATATCGGCAGGCACGATGAAGCTGCGCCAAATGGCGGGCTTCAGGCCTTCCAGGGTCACGTGCAGGCGGGCGATCGTGGCGGGCGGCGGCGCCATTGGGTCGAGACCCAGTACGCGACGCGCGAGATGCGACGGGGGCTCATACGAGAGCGCGGCAGGCCCGAGCTGCGCAGCCATCCTTTCCATGATGTCGATGGGTGCCAAGCCATCCCTCCACAGGATATCCACCATCCTCACGCGCTCATTGAGGTTGGCCACGAGGCTCTTGCTGCGAGTCCGGGCATAGGACAGCGGTTGCATGGCGACGACTTCCCGTGCGATCACCTCTTCCGGCACCGCAAGCTCGGCGAGGAGCAGCCGAACCATGCGCGGAAACTCTCGCGGGAGAAGATCGGCCAGGCCCTTGGCGGGAAGCACCACGGTGAGGTATGAGCGCTCGCTCATCGCGACCAGGAGCTGGTCGCGGCCTACGCGAATCAGGTTGGCGTACCAGTCACCGAGTGCGCCATCGGGCGGCGACGCATGGTCGGTGGCGTGGGGGACGCGCAGGCGATCAAGGAGCGTGCGCGTGCAGCGAAGGGTGATCATGCCGAGATGATAATCGGGTGCTCGAAGGACGGCCGCTCGCTCCATTCGGCTACATCCAAAACCCGCCTCGGTGGGTATGACATCAGGTGTGTGCCTATCTACGGTAGTACCGTTTGGCCGTGCGTCACTCCCCACTAAGAGCGACCGCCAGGAGCTCGATGGATAATCACGCTGTACGTTAATAACGCCAAACGTTACGATGGCATCAAGTCATTCCGGTGCGGGGAAACTCGAGCTCTCTTCGAGCTTCAGCGGGTACCCCGATTTGCGGCTATCGAACGCCCGGCGCTGCGCAAGCTGGTCCAACTTGACCTGGCAGCGTCGTTGGGCGACCTCCGCTGTCCCCCCGGGAACCGTCTTGAACCGCTGCACGGCGATCGGGCCGGCCAGTGGAGCATTCGCATCAACGACCAGTTCCGCCTGTGCTTTACGTGGAAGGACGCCAATGCCGAAGAAGTCGAAATCGTCGATTACCACTGACTTCGCCCCGGTCTGCCCGGGTGAGATGCTCCAGGAAGAGTTCCTGAAGCCCCTGGCGATGAGCAACTATCGTCTCGCCAAGGAGATCGGTGTACCGGCGCAACGCATCGGCGAGATCATCGCCGGCCGGCGTGCGATCACGGCGGATACCGACTTGCGTCTCTGCCGATTCTTCGGCCTGGAGGATGGATGGTGGCTCAGGCTGCAGGCCGACCACGATCTGCGCAACGCCAAGGCCGAATTGGCGCAGGACCTGGCCCGAATCACGCCGTGGAAGTAGGCGCGATGAGCGCTGGCGTGCGCCTCCTCGCCTCCGATAGGGCGCCGATCCGCCGTTCAGGCTTCCAGCGGATCCGGATCTTCCAGGCGCTCCCCGCTTCTCGGCGGAGGGCTCGAAGCGCTCGCGGCAATTGCACTGACCGGCGCGTCGACGTCCGCATTCTGCGCACGGTGGCGCAATGCGTGATCGAGCAGCAGCAGGGCAAGGAACGCCTCGGCGATCGGAGTGGCGCGGATTCCGACGCACGGATCATGACGCCCGTGCGTCTCGATCGTCGCCGCATTGCCCTGGAGGTCGACGGTATTGCGCGCGAGCCGAATGCTCGACGTGGGCTTGATCGCGAGCGACACCACGACGTCCTGCCCGGTCGAGATGCCGCCCAGGATGCCGCCCGCGTTGTTCGAGAGG
>JBBQBW010000473.1:0-2983 GCA_038318025.1 Burkholderiales bacterium
GGCAGCTCGCGGGTCCTGGTGACCGGCCGTGCGATCGGCCACAAGATCGGCAGCGGCGGGGTGCGGGTGGTCGCCGACGCTTCGCAGATGGCGCGCGTCAAAGAAGGCGACGTGCTGGTGACCGACATGACCGATCCCAACTGGGAGCCGGTGATGAAGCGCGCCTCGGCGATCGTCACCAATCGCGGCGGGCGCACCTGCCACGCCGCGATCATCGCGCGCGAGCTGGGCGTGCCCGCCGTGGTCGGGTGCGAGGACGCGACCGAGAGGCTGGCCGAGGGCGCCGAGGTCACCGTCTCCTGCGCCGAGGGCGACACCGGCTTCATCTACGACGGCAAGATGGACTTCGAGGCGGTCGAGGTGAAGCTCGACAAGATGCCCGAGATCCCGGTGAAGATCGCGATGAACGTGGGCAACCCGCAGCTCGCCTTCGACTTCTGCCAGCTGCCCAACGAGGGCGTGGGCCTCGCGCGCCTGGAATTCATCATCTCCAACATGATCGGCATCCACCCCAAGGCGTGCCTCGAGTTCGCGTCGCTGCCGGCGGAGCTCAAGGCCCAGGTGGCCAGGCAGTCGCGCGGCTACGAGGACCCGGTGCGCTTCTACGTGGAGAAGATCACCGAGGGGGTGGCCACCATCGCCGCCGCCTTCTGGCCGAAGAAGGTGATCGTGCGGATGTCGGACTTCAAGTCCAACGAGTACCGCAACCTGATCGGCGGCGCCAAGTACGAGCCCACGGAAGAGAACCCGATGCTGGGCTTCCGCGGCGCCTCCCGCTACATCGCCTCCTCGTTCCGCGACTGCTTTGACCTCGAGTGCGAGGCGATGCGCAAGGTTCGCGACGAGATGGGGCTCACCAACGTGGAGCTGATGATCCCGTTCGTGCGCACCGTGAAGGAGGGCGAGCAGGTCCTCGCGATCCTGAAGGAGAACGGCCTGGAGCGCGGGAAGAACGGCCTGCGCATCGTGATGATGTGCGAGATCCCGTCCAACGCGATCCTCGCCGACGAGTTCCTCAAGCACTTCGACGGCTTCTCGATCGGCTCCAACGACATGACCCAGCTCACCCTCGCCCTCGATCGCGATTCGGGGCTGGTGATGGAGGCCTTCGACGAGCGCGATGCGGCGGTGAAACGCATGCTGCACCTGGCGATCCAGGCGTGCCGCAGGGCGGGCAAGTACGTGGGCATCTGCGGCCAGGGGCCCAGCGACTATCCCGACCTCGCCGAGTGGCTGATGTCCGAAGGAATCGAATCGATGTCCCTGAATCCGGACACGGTGGTCGAAACCTGGCTGCACCTCGCAAAAAGCTCCCGGAAGGTCGCGACTTAGCTTGCCAGCGCGGCCCCCGCGCTGATTCAATGAACGTGGACATCGCCTGGCGTTTCGCCCATTTCGACCAGCTCTCGCCGCGAGAGGTCCATGACCTCTACCGCCTGCGCATCGAGGTGTTCGTGCTCGAGCAGGAATGCCCGTTCCAGGACGTGGATGGCGCCGACCCGGAGTGCTGGCACCTGCTGGGGCGCCAGGCGGGCGAGCTGGTGGCGTACTGCCGGCTGGTTCCGCCGGGGCTCAAGTTCGCCGAGGCCTCCATCGGCCGGGTGATCACGGCCGCCGCGGTGCGCCGCACCGGCGCGGGCAAGGTGCTGATGCAGGAGGCGCTGGGGCAGGCGAGGCAACTCTGGCCGGGACAGCCGATCCGCATCGGCGCCCAGGCGCACCTGCGGCGGTTCTATGGCGGTTTCGGGTTCGCCGCGGCGTCGGGAGAGTACATCGAGGACGGCATCCCGCACATCGAGATGCTGAGGGCGTAGCGGCGCACAACGACAACCGGCAAGAGGGAGAACCAGTGAATGCATTGAAGGGGAAGTCCGCGGTGATCACGGGTTCCACCAGCGGCATCGGGCGGGCCATCGCGCTGCTCTACGCGGCCGAGGGCGCCAACGTGATGTTGAACGGCTTCGGCGACGCGGCCGAGATCGAGGCGTTGCGCGCTGGCATCGAGCGCGACCACGGCGTGAAGGCTTGCTTCAACGGCGCGGACATGTCGAAGCCCGCGCAGATCGTGGAGCTGGTGCGCGCCGCCGAGTCGGCCTTCGGCGCGGTGGACGTCCTGGTAAACAACGCGGGCATCCAGCACGTGGCCCCGATCGACCAGTTTCCCGAGGAGCGCTGGGACGCGATCATTGCGATCAACCTGTCCTCGGCGTTCCACGCCACCAAGGCGGCGCTCCCGGGCATGAAGCAGCGGCGCTTCGGGCGCGTCATCAACATCGCGTCGGCCCATGGGCTCGTCGCCTCGCCGAACAAGAGCGCGTACGTCGCCGCCAAGCACGGCATCATCGGCTTCACCAAGGCCGCGGCACTGGAGACGGCGGAGGAGGGCATCCGCGTGAACGCCATCTGCCCCGGCTTCGTCCATACGCCCCTGGTGCAGATCCAGATCGCGGATCGCGCCCGCGAGGCGGGCATCAGCGAGGAGCGCGCGGCGCGGGAGATCATCCTCGCGCCGCAGCCCACGAAGGAGTTCGTCACCGTGGAGCAGATCGCCTCGATGGCCCTTTACCTCGCGTCGGATGCCGCGGCGCAGATCAACGGCGCCTCCTTGGTGATCGACGGCGGCTGGACCGCGCGCTAGATGCTTCGGCGCAAGAAGAAGTCGCCGAAGCCGCCGCGCGAGACGCGTGCGCCGCGCGGCGCCCACGCGGTCCACGAAACCCCGGCGCCCCGCTCGCGCCGGCGCGCGCGGGCGGATGCGGTGATTCCGGTGGAGCTGCGGCTCGATGCGGTGCCTGCCGAGGCGGCGATTCGACCCTCTCCCCGGCCCTCTCCCAGGGGAGAGGGAGAAATGCGCTCTCCCCGGCCCTCTCCCAGGGGAGAGGGAGAAATGCGCTCTCCCCGGCCCTCTCCCATGGGAGAGGGAGAAATGCGCTCTCCCCGGCCCTCTCCCAGGGGGGAGGGAGAAATGCGCTCTCCCCCCGCG
>JBBQBW010000474.1:0-2975 GCA_038318025.1 Burkholderiales bacterium
AACAGCTCCATGGCCTCGGCATCGCGTAGCGCGCCAGATGCTCGCTCCTCACCGAACGTTTCCTCCGCCGACGGAACTGCCTCCTCCGGGCCAGACCCCCTGCAAGGCTGCGTGTCCTCCTCGCCGGCCAGAATCGAAGCCGCGATCTGGGCGGGATCGCGATGAGCCAGGGTCTCGAGGCGTTCGATCAGCGGCCCGTCCATGCTTCCGGTGGCGCGAGCCCACACCCTCACCTTCTCCTGCAACGACGCGGCTCTCGAGATCCCCGCAGCCCTGCTGCGCACGACAGGGACGACTCGGCCTTCAAGCTGGACGTCGGCCGCATCGCCCAGCGCACGCTTGATGGCATCGCGGTCCACGCTGCCGCGTGCCTCTTCACCCACTTGCCACCGCACTCGGACTTGGGCGCCCGCGATGTCTACTTCACGAATCGCCGCCGCGATCTGGTCTGCATCCGGAACGCCTTCGAACACCAGGTCCACCGTGCGTCGTGCCGGCGTCTCGACCAACCTAAAGCGCGCGACCGCCGCCCCAACTTCCCACTGCAGAAAGCCCTTCGCGTCGTGTTCGCCGTGGTGGAAGCGACCGATCGAGCCGGCATAGGCGATCACGCGCCCGCTGTCTTCCCAGCTTTGGTGCTTGTGGATGTGCCCGAGCATGAAGGCCTGGACGCCTGCCGAGAACAGGCTCGTGGTGGTGAACTCGTGGTCGAAGCCGGCCATCGGCACGCCGTGCTCCGTCACGCAGCCGTTGACGGTGCCATGAGCAACGCCAATCGTCGGCACCTGCGCAGCGCGAGCAGCGCGGTTGATCGACCCGTAGCCGGCCAGCAGCGCCGCGAGCTCCTGACCGACGGCCTCCGCAGCCTCGGTCGCACCGACCGTCGCCGCCACGACCGCCTTGTTGACCGTCGGGACGCAGGTGAAGATCGCTCGCGCTCCGGCAGGTACCGCGTCGAAGCGCCAATCCTGCGAGGGCATCCATCGCCCCTCTTCCGTCAGTGCGACCTGGCCAATGCGGTCGGCCACGAACACGCGGTGTCGGCCGCCGAGCAGCGGAAAGATCGCCAACGTGCCGGGTGGCTCGTGCGAGAAGGTCCCCTGCAACATCAGCACCGGACAGTGATCGGCGAGGCGCCGAACCTCGCGAGCAAGGCGCTCCACCGCCGGACTGTGAACGTCGAGCGCATGGTCCGTCGCATCTCCGGAGACCACAGCTGCATCCACGCCGTGCCTGATCGCCTGGTCCACCGCGAACCCGAAGCATCGGCCCGCCTCGTCGAGATTCTTCCCGCTGAAGTGCAGGTCTGAGAACTGCGCCACCTTGATCATGAGAGTTCCTTCCTTCTTTCTTGCGTGAGCGGCTTGATCACCTGCCTTACAGCATCTGCCCGCAGCTGCTGGCTTCAAGCACCGGCGGACCTACGGGCGGTGGCGCCGTGCGCGGCGCCACCCGCGCTCAGGCCCAGACCTCGAGCTCGCCCTTCACCTTCTCCACGAAACCGGCACCGTCGTCCTGGAAGTGCGTGATGTCCTCCAGCGCCCGCTTGCGACCGCCTGCGGCCTTCTTCCAGCCCTGGCCCCAGCGCTTGGTGGCGTAGCGCTCGTAGGTCTCGGTATCGACGCCTAGCGCGCTGGCGGCATCGAACAGCCACGCCACCTCCTGGGACTCGGTGCCAGCGTCCGTCGCAGTCGCCCTCCCGGCCGGCCGGGCGTCGGCGTGCTCGGCCGCGGCGGCGCGTGCCGGCGCGGGTCGCGCCGATGGTGCGTGCCGTGCCGGCGCGCCGTCTCCCGAAGCTGCCCGTCCGCGCACGCTGGCGCGATCGACCTCTGGGGGTGGGCCCGAGACCTCGATCACGCCGTCTTCGCTGACCACCTGGACCGCGCTCGCCCCGCCGCCCTGCCCCTGGAGCAGGTTGGCCGCATCCGCAGCACGAAGCTCGAGCGCGTCGAGATCCTCGTCATGGCGCAGCAGCGCAGTCGGGTCCACCGGCGCCTCGAGTTCGATCAACCACTGGGCAACACGGGTCGGACGGCCTTCCTCATCGATCCGCGAGACCTCCACCAGGCGCTTGCTGATGAAGAACGGCGTGCGCTGGCCATCGAGGAACCCGGAGATGCGGCCGCCGCGCATGAAGCCGATGGTCTGGAACTTCTCGATCGCCGCCTGCATGGCGTAGAAGCTGTTCGTTGGCAGTTCGAAGGCACTGATCGACTTGATGCCGGGAACGAAGAAGATGAACCGGCCCGACAGGTTGCACTTCTTGCCCTGGTACTCGGCGCAGCTTTCGGGATCGCAGAGCCCGTTGTTCTCGGCCCGCAGCGTCACCTTGCGGCCGCCGAAGATGCGCACCACGCGACGGCCCTCGCCGGGCGCCGGCGGCTGCTCGTAGGTCTTGCAGTACCGCGTCTGCCCGTCCTCGGAGTACTCGGACCAGAAGCGGCGCTCGCTCGACGTCCAGGTCACCAGCTCGTGCGGCATCACGTTCTGCCAGGCATCGGCAGGAAACACCACCGGGAAGCGATACAGACGCTGGACACCGTCTCCCCGGTCCTCGGCGTACAGGTCCATGATCTGGCGCGCAAGCTCGGGGTTCGGAAAGTCCTCGCCGCGCACGGTGAAGTACGGCACGTTCTTCGGGGTGAGCGGGTTCTTGAGGTCAGGCAGCGTCGCCGCCAGTTCGCGCTCGATGGCGTCGAACCCTTTGCCTTGCGCCACGCCGGCGTCGTAGATTTCGCGGGCACGTCCGGATTCGGCCGCGCGCCGAGTCAGCACCTTGATGCCGGCACGGATGCGACCGCCCACCGGGATTCGTTGCGCCGAACGCCCGAGCAGCGTGGGGATCGCCACCGCGCCGCCCGCGCTCGGGACCAGGCTGCCGCCTTGTCCGTTCGCCTTGCTCTGTGCCATTGCGACCATTCAGCTCTCCTTCGCAAGTTGGTGAATGTGGAAGCTCATGCTCCCGCCGGCCTTGG
>JBBQBW010000475.1:0-2974 GCA_038318025.1 Burkholderiales bacterium
GTTGAAATCCTCGACCTTCACCCGGGAGGCGACGAGCATCGCCTCCTCGGTTGCGTATTCCGCGGCTCCCGCGGCGCCGCGCCAGGCCGCGTCGCGGCCCCAGCCCGTGAGGCTGCGCACGCCGCCCACGAGACGGTGGGCGGCGATGTCGCCAACGGCGCGCGCGAGATCCTCCTCGACATCCCAGGTGAGGTTGCGCAGGAGGTAATCGACCTCCTTCGCGAGCTCCGGATCGCCCTGCATCTCGACCTGGCCGAAAGCGGCGGGATCGCGCGCGGCGAGGCGCGGCACCAGGAAGGGAGACACCCGCACCGTGAGGTCCCGCGAGGCGCCGGTGACCGCGGCAGTGACTTCCCCGGTGGTCTGGACGGTGAAGGCGAGGGCGAGCGGGCCCATGTCGACCCCGATGGTGCGGCCGGCGTGGCGTGCCAGGCGCTCCATCGCGAGCGGCGCCGAGCGCAGCACGTGGTTCAAGGCGGCGGTGGCCGGCCCCGGGCGCAGCGCGCTCACGTGCGGAACCCGCGGTGCAACGCCACGACTCCGGCGGCGAGGTTGAAGTACTCGACTCGCGACAGGCCCGCGTCTTCCAGCATCGCCTTCAGCGCCTCCTGGTCGGGGTGCACGCGGATCGACTCGGCAAGGTAGCGGTACGCGGCCTCGTCCCGCGCCACGTACTTGCCGATCTTCGGCAGCACGCCGAAGGAATAGGCGTTGTAGGCCTTCGCGAGCGGCTTCCAGGGCTTCGAGAACTCGAGCACCATCACCCGCCCGCCGGGGCGCGTCACCCGCGCCATCTCCTTCAGCGCGAGGTCCTTGCGCGTCATGTTGCGCAGGCCGAAGGCGACCGACACGCAATCGAAGCGGCCGTCGCGGAACGGCAGCTTCTCCGCGTCGCACAGGGCGAGGGGCGTGAAGACACCCTCGTCCATCAGCTTGTCGCGGCCCACCCCCAGCATCGCCGCGTTGATGTCGGTCATCCACACCTCGCCCGTGGGGCCGGCGCGGCGCGCGAACGCGAGGGCGAGGTCGCCGCTGCCCGAGGCCACGTCGAGCACTTTCGAGCCCGCGCGCACCCCGCTCATCTCGATGGCGAAGCGCTTCCACAGCCGGTGCAGTCCCAGGGACATGAGGTCGTTCATCACGTCGTAGCTGGGGGCCACGGACTTGAACACCTCGCCCACCTTGCGCGCCTTCTCGGCCTCCGGCACCTGCTGGTAGCCGAAGTGGGTCTCACCCCCGGGCGGCGCTGGCTTGGGCTCGGTCATGGCGCGCGCGACTTGCCGGCCTGCGCCAAGCGCGCGAGGTAGCTTTTCCAGTTGGCGTCCTGCTTCGTGCCGAGGTCGTGGAGGTAGTCCCAGGAGTAGATCCCGGTATCGTGGCCGTCGCTGAAGACGAACTTCACCGCGTAGACGCCGACCGGCTCCACGGCGGTGATGCCCACCTCCTGCTTGCCCGCCTGGAGCACTTCCTGCCCGGGGCCGTGGCCGCGAACCTCCGCCGACGGGGAGAAAACCCGCAGGTACTCGCACGGCAGGCTGAACGACTTGCCGTCGTCGAACACGATGTCCAGGACCCGCGAAACCTGGTGCAGGTTGATTTGCGTCGGGCGGGGCGTTTTGCGTTCCATGCCGCCATTATAAGATTCGTTCCATGATCGGGCTCTTCATCGTCTCCCACGGCGCTTTCGGCGAATCGCTGATCCACTCCGCCAGCCATGTCCTGGGCCGGCGGCCCCTCTACCTGCGCCAGCTCGGCGTCACCGTCCACGACGACCCCGAAGAGATCTTTCCGGTGGCCGTGGACCTGATCCGGTTCCTCGACCAGGGCCGGGGCGTGCTGGTGATGACGGACATCTATGGCGCCACCCCCTCCAACATCGCTTCCCGACTGCTGCAGCCCGGCCGCGTGGAGGGCATCGCCGGGGTGAACCTGCCGATGCTGATCAAGGCGCTCACCCACCGGGACGCCGGCACGTCGCTCACCGAGCTTCAGGCGATCGCGCTGGCCGGCGCCGCCGAGGGCATCGTCCGGATGGAGATTCCCTGATGGTGAAGCGCGAGATCAAGGTCACCAACAAGCTGGGGTTGCACGCACGGGCGTCGGCGAAGCTGACCCAGCTCGCCTCCCGCTTCAAGTCCCAGGTGTTCCTCACCCGCAACGGCCGGCGCGTCAACGCCAAGAGCATCATGGGCGTGATGATGCTCGCCGCCGGCATCGGCTCGACCCTTGAGCTGGAGACCGACGGGCCCGACGAGGCCGAGGCCCTCGACGCCATCGAGAGGCTCTTCGCCGCCAAGTTCGACGAGGGCGAATGACATGACCCCCGAAGGCGCCCGCGCGCCCCCCTCCACCGTCTGTTTCACGATGCACGGGATCGGCGTCTCCGGCGGCATCGCCATCGGCCACGCGCACCTCTTCGCCGGCATGTCCGCGGAAGTCGAGCACTACGACATCACCGCCACCGAGGTGGTGCGCGAGCAGCGCCGCTACGACCGGGCGCTGAAGGAAGTGCGCGACGAGCTGAAGGCGCTGGCCGAGAGTGTCCGCCACGGCCCGTCGGCAGAGCTGGCGCCCTTCGTAAACGTGCACGCGATGCTGCTCGAGGACGACGCCTTCGCCGTGGCGCCGCGCGACATCATCCGCGAGCGCATGTGCAACGCCGAGTTCGCGCTGCGCACCCAGCTGGACGAGCTGCTCGCCCAGTTCAGCGAGATCGAGGACCCGTACCTGCGCGAACGCGAGGACGACGTGCGCCAGGTGGCCGAGCGGGTGCTGGGGGCGCTGGCCGGCACCCAGCGCAGGATCGCGATGAAGCCGGTGCGGGAGGACTCGGCGGCAATCCTGGTGGCGCGCGACCTCTCGCCGGCCGACGTGCTCCTGTTCCGCGAGCACCCGTTCGCCGCGTTCGTGACCGACATGGGCGGCGCCACCTCGCACACCGCGATCGTGGCGCGCTCGATGAACATCCCAGCCA
>JBBQBW010000476.1:0-2967 GCA_038318025.1 Burkholderiales bacterium
GCCCCCCCCGCCCCACTACACCCCGGGATTGGGGGGGCGGGGTCTTTACCGGGGGGGGCCGGGGGCCCCCCCCGCCCCCTCTGGGCCGGGGGGGGGGCCCGGGCCCCCCGGCGGCGGCCACGGCGAGCATCCTGCCGAGGCCCCTGCGATCCAGCTTGCGCGCTCCTAGAAGCGGTAGGTGATGCGCCCGGTGAAGGAACGCCCGCGCGGGTCCGCCACCCGCGGATCCCAGCCCGCGCCGGCGGCGAAGTCCAGGTTGTGCGCGGTGAACGGCGGATCCTTGTCGAACAGGTTCTTGATGCCGAACCCGAGCGTCAGGTTGCGGAAGCCCGAGTAAGTCACCGAGACGTCGTAGGTGATGTACTCATCCACGTCCGGGTTGAAGCCCGGGGGGACCGTGCCGGCCGGCCGCTCGTCCCGGTAGCCCGCGGTGTAGCGCTGGTAGAGCGAGGTGCTCCACGGGCCGCGGTCGTAGGTGAACGAGAGCTGGTGCTTCCAGCGCGGGTACAGCTCTCGCGAGCTCCACTGCCCGGCGAACTCGGTGTAGGGCTGGGTCGCGAAGACGCGCGAGCGGAAGCTGTCGATGTAGGTGCCGTCGAGGGCCGCGCTCCAGCGCCCGCCGTAAAGGCCCGAGCCGTTGAATCGCAGGCTCACGTCGGTGCCGCGGGTCACGTCGCCTTCGGCGTTCACGAAGCCGGCGCGAATGTACCCGCCGGGCCCGGTCAAGCGCCCGTCGGTGCCGCGCACCAGGTATTCCGGGAAGGTGGTGAAGTTCGCGATCACCTGCTGGGGCGTGAGCTCGTAGATGCGGTCCTCGCGCTTGATCTCCCAGAGGTCGACGCTCGCCGTCACCCTCGGGGTGGGGGAGACCACGACGCCCACGGTCCACTGCTTCGAGGTCTCGGGCGTGAGGCCGCGGTTGCCGCCCTGCAGCGCGTCGGGTCGGATCGCGCAGACCGAGAGGTCGCTACGATCGGGCCCGGGGCACAGCACCGGGTCGGCGAGGTTGCCCGGCACCTGCGCCAGCCCCTGGGCGCCATAGAGCTGGAAGAAGCTCGGCGCGCGGAAGCCCTCGTTGTACGAAGCGCGGAAGAGAACGTTTTGGGTCGGGGTGAACTTGATCGAGACCTTCGGGTTGGTGGTGGCGCCGAAGTCGCTGTAATCGTCGCGGCGCACCGCGCCAGTGATCTCGAGGCTGCGCAGGACCGGCACCGCCACCTCGGCGTAGATCGCCTTGATGGTGCGCGACACCTCGGGGAACTGCGCGTCGAACGGCGCCAGGAACACCGGCTGCGAGGTGCGCGAGCCGTCGGAGAATTGATAGGACTCGCGGCGATAGTCGAAGCCCGCAGCGGCCGCGACCGGCCCGGCGGGCAGCTGGAAGAGCTCGCCGGAGATCGCGCCATCCACTTGCTTCAGGCCCGCCTCTCCACCGAACAGGGTGGCGCCGTCGGCGCGCGCGGCGTTGAGCAGGCGCGTGCCTTCCGCATCCTGCGTCTGGCCCGGCAGCACCCAGGGATTCACGCGGCCGCTCACCAGCGCCTGGTTGAGGAGCGCGGTGTACATGTAGCCGCTCTTCAGCATCGAATCGGCCTTGCTGCCGGCGGTGGAGGCGCCGACCTTGTAGTCCCAGCGGCCCCACAGAGTGCCTTCCATTCCCACCAGGAAGCGCCAGTTGTCGGTCTCGGTCTCGATGGTGCGGCCGCCGCAGTCGACGCAGCGCCAGCGATAGGCGATCGGCTTGGTGCGGTCAAACGTCGGGATGAAGGCGGACAGGTCCTGGTAGTAGGGACCGTTCACCGGGTAAGCGGTGGTGAGGTTGGTGGTGATCTGGTACGGCTCGAACTGCTTGGTGGCGTTGGTGCGGGAGGCGACCAGCTCCGCGATCACCGCGTGGTTGTTGTTCAGCTGGAAGGTGCCGCGCACGACGCCCTGGGTGCGCTCCACCGGCTGGATCAGCACCGCCGAGCCGCCGTAATCGAAGGCGCAGGCGTAGGTCGCGCCCGCGGAGGCCCAGAGCGCGCTCTGGTACTGGGACATGCCCGGGAGGATGTCGCAGCGGCCCTGGAAGCTCAGCAGGTTGGCGCGGTTGTAGTTCTGCGTGCCGGTCGTGGGCAGGCGGAAGCTGGCGCCGATGGCGGTTCCCGCAACGCCGGTCTGCGTGGCGAAGGGCGCCCCCGCCGTGTCCGGGGAGAGGCCGCGGTCGGGCTGGAAGCCGTTGGAGAAGCTGCGCTCGTTGCCCCTCAAGATCTCCTGCTTGTCGAAGGCGAAGGTCGCCATCACGTTGAAGCGGTCGCGCGCGAGGTCGCCCCAGCCCGCCAGCACCGAGCCGCGGTGCACGTTGCCGCCACCTTCCTGCGTTACGTCGGTGGACGCCGTGATCTCCACGCCGCGGTAGTCCCGGCGCAGAATGAAGTTGATCACGCCGCCAATTGCATCCGTGCCGTAGATCGCCGAGGCGCCGTCCTTGAGCACCTCGACGCGCTCCACGGCGGCGAGCGGAATCGAGTTCAGGTCGACCGCGTTGCCCTTCGCGCCGTGGTTGGAGATGCGCCGGCCGTTCAGCAGCACCAGTGTGCTGGAAGCGCCGAGGCCGCGCAGGTTGGCGCTGGAGTTGCCGTTGTTGTTGCGGTCGGTGGTGCCGAGCTGGATGCCGACGTTCGAAGACAGGTTGTCCGCCCCCGTGCCGTTGGCGGAGATCGTCATCAGCAGCTCCTCCACGCTGGTGACGCCGCGCCGGTCGATGTCCTTGCGGGTGATGACCTGCACCGGCAGCGCGCCTTCGTCCTGCACGCGCTTGATGTTGCTGCCTGTGATCTCGATGCGCTCGCCCTTCTGCACGTCCTGCTGCGCGAACGCGGCGCCGGCGAAGAAAATGAGCGAAAGGGCCTGGGTAAGCTGGGCGAGTTTCACCTGGGTTGTCTCCCTGATTGGATTGGTCTTGTTGCGGCGAGCGCCGACGGCTGG
>JBBQBW010000477.1:0-2947 GCA_038318025.1 Burkholderiales bacterium
GATGGCGCGGCACTGGGCGTCGTAGGCGTCGCGGAATTCCTCCGTGAGGATGCTCACGCCCGGCAGGCCGCGGCGGTCGAGGTCCACCAGGTCGTGGGTGCTGCACGAGGTGCACGAGCCGCAGTCCGAGAGCGCGATCACCACCGCCTGGCATTCCGCCGCCATCCGCTGCACGAGCTCCAGCGGCGCGGTGCGCGTGTTGGTGGGTTTCTTGTAGCGCCGAATGGCGACCCCGCGCGCCGCGAAGAGCTGCTCCAGCCGGTCGATGAACTCGTCGCCGCGCATCTTGCCGATGTCCATCAGCGCCACCGTCACCCCCTGCAGGGAGGCGAGCGGCGCCCGGCGTGGCCGCATTTCCGAGGCGGTCTCGGCGGTCGGGTCCCGCATCGTCGTCACGTTCATTACGCTCATTCGCGGATCTCCCTCGTCACCGGCTGTGATTGGTCGCGGAACCTGCCGCCGGTCCAGCCGGCGAGGATGGCGGAGAAGAGTCCTGCCTCGCCGCCGGCGCGCACGATGAGGAGCCCCTCGTCCCAGAACTTGGGCACCATCTCCTCGGCGCGCGCTGGATCGATGCCTTCGCCCACGCCCTGGGCGCCCTTCACCAGGTCGCGGCCCGGGCGCAGCAGCGCCGCATGCAGCTCGCGGGTGATGCGCGCGCGGTCCCAGCCGCTGTCGCGGTAGATCGCGTAGTGCTCGGGGCACAGCACCAGCATCGCGTTGGTGAACTGGCAGAGCTTGGGATGCCCAACGGCAAGGAGCGACATGGCGAGCGAGCGCGTGAGCTCCTCGGGCGTGCGCGAGCGCTGGTCGATGAAGCCCTGGATGCCGTCGCCCTGGAAGAGGGTGACGGCGTTTTTTCCCTTCGCGATGCCACGGGCGACCGACAGTGGCTCCCAGGTGGCGTCGCTCTCGTCCTCGGCGAAGCAGAAGGTGTACTTCCCCGGGCCGCCCAGCGTGGAGCGGTCGAGCTCCCCCGGGCGCCCGCCGCCCACGTTGCGGATGATGAGCTGCAGCGCGCGACCGATGGTGGCGTTGGCGCGGTTGCCCTGGCCCAGTGCGTTGATGCCGGAATTCATGCCGATGCGCCGGGCGATCTCGCCGTTCACGACGATCACCGGGCCGGAGAAACACGTGGTGCAAAGGAGGCCATGCATGGTGAAGACGGGCTCGAGCGCCGTCTCCAGCGCCGCGAGCAGCACTGGCAGGTACTCGGGGCGGCATCCCGCCATCACCGCGTTGATCGCCACTTTCTCCACCGTGCAGGGCAGCAGATTGGGCGGCACGTCGCCTACCACTTCGTCGGGCCGGCGGCGCGTGCCCTGGAGCATTCGCAGGATGCGATCGTCGGTGGGCGGCACCACCGGCAGGCCATCGGTCCAGCCGCGCTCGAAGCATGCCTCGATGGGGTCGTCCCACTCGCCCACCTCCACGCGGCGCGAGGCGAAGCCGGTCTCGCCAAACCTGGCCACCAGGTGCTCATGGACGCCGGGCTCGCGTGACTTCGAGCCGCAGCCCGGGCGGAAGGCGGGGAGGCTCGCGCCGAGATCCGCCAACCCGGTCACGCTGCGCCACTCCTCCTTCACCCAACCTTCGGCGCGTCCGACCTCCTTGCCGCCCTTGAAGCGGATCAGCGTCGGCACCGTCTCGATGGCATGGTGGAACGAGGCCTCGAGCGCGGAGTCGTCGCGCGCCCCGGTTGCGGCGAAAAAGGCGGGATCATCTTGCACATAGACCGTGACGCCGGGGATCTCGTGGAGGTGGGGCTTCACCAGGACGCACGTCTCGCACTCGCGCTTGGCGAAAACGACGAATCCTTCCTGCGGCATTTCCAAGGGGCGGCTCCGGGGGTTCGAACGGCCAATATAACCTTGCCATCGGCGTGCGCGCCACGGCCGGGCGATAATGCCCACGCCCGCCCCGAAAACACGGAGACGTCATGACCCGCACCCGCACCCGCACCCGCATCGCCTCGCTCGCCCTCGCCGCCGCCTCGCTCGTGGCCGCGTCCCTCGCCTCCGCTGGCGAGGTGGTCCTCTATTCCTCGAACTCGGTCGATGCGATCAACGCCGTCACCGAGGAGTTCAACAAGAAGAATCCCGACATCAAGATCTCGGCGGTGCGCGGCAGCACGGGTGCCATGATGCAGCGCATCAAGGCGGAAGCCGGCGCCCCCAAGGCCGACATCTTCTGGTCCGGCGGCTTCTCGGTGCTGCGGCTCTACAAGGAGTACTTCGAGCCGTACCAGTCGCCGGAGACCGCGGGCGTGAACGCCGCGTACAAGGACGCCTCCGGGTTGTGGAGCGGCACCAACGCCCACGTGATGGTGATCATGGTGAACAAGCGAGCGCTCAAGGGCGACCCGATGCCGAAGACCTGGTCGGACCTGGCCCACCCGCGCTGGAAGGACCGCCTGGTGGTGAGCGATCCGGAGAAGACCAGCTCGTCGTTCGCGACCCTCTGGGGCATCGAGCAGTCGATCGGGATGGAGCCGCTCAAGGGCATCGCGAAGAACGCCACCATCACCAGCACCGCCTCCCAGGTGTTCGACGGTGTCGCCAAGGGTGAATTCGCGGTCGGCATGACGATGGAGTACGCCGCGCAGGAGTACGTCTCGGGCGGCAACAAGGACATCGAGATCGTCTACCCCTCCGAGGGCACCTACATCGCGCCCGAGGGGATGGCGCTGGTGAAGGGCTCGCCGAACCCGAAGGACGCGAAGAAGTTCTACGACTTCCTCGCCTCGAAGCAGGCGCAGGAGATGCTGGTGCAGAAATTCTTCCGCCGCCCGATCCGCGACGACGTGGACACGACCAAGGTGGGCCTGCCGCGCGTCAACGCCATCAAGGTGGCGCCCATCGACGACGTGAAGGCCGCGGCGGCGCAGCCGGGGTTCATCGCGACGTGGAAGGGGTTGGTCGCGGCGAAGTAGTACTTACCCGCCCCC
>JBBQBW010000478.1:0-2934 GCA_038318025.1 Burkholderiales bacterium
CTGGCGCGCGCCGATCATGGCCGACGGCAGCCTCTCGAAGGTCGGAATCTTCATCCAGATGTCGGGCGGCGTGGGTCCCGACGGCATCGCGATGGACGAGGCCGACAGCGTGGCGGTAGCCCATGCCGGCATGGGCGGGGCCTGGCTCTTCTCGCGCCAGGGCATACCGCTCGCGTTCGTGAAATCCGCGGCGGGCGACTTCACCACCAACCTGGCCTACGGCGGCGACGATCGCCGCGACCTCTACATCGTCGAGTCGGGCACCGGCTCGATCCTGCGCGCGCGCCTCGAGGTTCCGGGGCGCCGCCATTTCTCCCACACGGAGTGATCCCGAGATGATGTCGTTCGAGTTTCCCGAGGACGGGGCCGCCGTGGTCGTGGGCGGCACCGGCGGCATCGGCCGCACCATCTGCGCGCGGCTGGCCGCGGCCGGCGCCAACGTGGGCTTCACCTATCGCAAGCAGGCCGACGTGGCGCAAGAGGTCGAGGGGGTCGTGCGCGGCGCCGGACGCCGCACGCTCTCCCAGGTCGCGGAGGTCACCGACTTCGAAAGCGTCCAGCGCTGCTTCGAAGCCTTCAAAGCGGAGTTCGGTCGCATCCACTCGGTGGTCTACACCACGTCCCTCGAGATTCCGCAGCAGTGGATCAGCAAGATCGAGCCCGAGATGATGCGGCGCGCGCTCGAGGTGAACGTGATGGGCCTGTTCCACGTGATCCAGTGCGCCATCCCGCTGCTGCGCGGCGGCGGCAGCTTCGTCACCGTCACCACGTCGGCCACCAGCCGCTACCCGCGCCGCGACGTGCTCTCCGCGGTGCCGAAGTCGGCGGTCGAGATGCTGACCCTGGCGGTGGCGAAGGAGGAGGGCCGCTACGGCATGCGCGCCAACTGCGTCGGGCCGCACCTCATCGAGGCCGGCGGCGGCACGCGCGTGCTGCACCAGGTGAGCGAGGAGATCATCGCGAAGATGAAGGCCGACATTCCGCTGCAGCGCTTCGGGCAGCCGAAGGAGGTCGCCGACGCCGTCGTGTTCCTCGCTTCTCCCCTTTCGGGATTCATCACCGGCCAGAAACTCGTCGCCGACGGCGGCTGGCAGGTCTAGGAGGAACCATGGGACGCACCCTCGCCCAGAAGATCATCGCCCGTACCAGCGGCCGCGCCGACGTCGCCATCGGCGACGTCGTGATGTGTATGCCCGACGTGTTCGAGACCATCGACCTGGTGATGCCGCACTACATCAAGACGCTCAAGGAGGAAGGCTTCCCGGGCTTCCGCTTCCCCGAGAAGATCATCGTCTTCGCCGACCACGAGGTGCCGTCGCAGACGCCCCAGGCGGCGATGGCGAAGAAGAAGCTGCGCGGCCAGCTGGACGAGATGGGCATCACCCACTTCTACAGCGAGGGTCGCCACGGCATCAGCCACCAGGCGATCGTCGAGCGCGGGCACGTGCTGCCGGGGATGCTCGCGACGGGGCCCGATACCCATATTCCGACGCTCGGCTGCGTGGGGGCGCTGGCACCGCCGCTCAACTACGAGGCGATCCAGGCGATGGCCACGGGCGAGACGTGGCTGCGCGTGCCCGAGACCATCCGCATCCACCTCACCGGCCGGCCCGGCCCGGGTGTCATGAGCCGCGACATCGCGCAGTGGATCATCGCGAAGCTCTCGCCCGAGCGCTGCGACTACCGCGTGCTCGAGTACGGCGGGCCGGCGCTCGCCAACCTCGACATGGATGCCCGCATGACGCTCTGCAACGTCGCCATCGACGTGAGCGCCAAGGCCGCGGTGGTGGAGCCCGACGACATCACGCGCGAGTACCTGCGCCCGCGCACCAACGCGAGCTACGAGATGGTAAAGAGCGATCCCGATGCGCCCTTCGAGAGCATCTTCGAGCAGGACCTGGGCGAGCTGGAGCCGATGGTGGCCGCCCCGCCCTGCCCCGAGAACGTGATGGGAATCTCGAAGGTAGCCGGCATCAAGGTGGACCAGGTGTACCTCGGGTCCTGCGCCGGGGGAAGGATGGAGGACCTGCGCGCGGCGGCCGCGGTGATTCGCGGGCGCAAGGTGCATCCCCGCGTTCGCATGCTGGTGATCCCCACTTCGCAGGAGATCTTCGCCCAGGCCGCACGCGAGGGACTGCTCGATGCGTTCATCGATGCCGGCGCAGTGGTGAACGGCCCCAGCTGCGGGCCTTGCTACGGAAACCTCGCTCCACTGGTGGAAGGCGACGTCTGCATCGGCACCGGCACCACCAACATGCCCGGCCGCATGGGAAGCACGGCGGCCTCGATCTACCTTTCCAACGCGGTCACCGCTACCGCGGCTGCCATTGCGGGCGAGATCATCGACCCCCGCGAGGTGTTCGGGAGGTACCAATGAACTGGAACTGGCGCGGGCGTGCCTGGGTTTTCGGCGACGACGTCCCCAACGACAACGGGTTCATGCCGATCAGCTTCGTGCGGGCGCAGCAGTACGACCCCGCGATCCTGGCGAAGAGCGCCTTCGCCGACCTCGACCCTTCCCTCGCCGCGAAGATCGCTCCCGGCGACATCCTGGTCGGCGGGCTCAACTTCGGGCGCGGCAATCCGCACGTGCAGGGGTTCCTCGGCCTGAAGGGCCTTGGCGTCGCGGTGCTGGCCGAATCGATGTCGCGGGGACCGCTGCGCGCCTGCGTGAATGCCGGTGTTCCGGTGCTGGCGCCCGCGCCGGGGCTGCGCGGCTTCGTCGCCAATGGCGACATCCTCGCGGTGGACTTCGAGAAGGGCCTGGTGGCCAACGAGACGCAGGGGAGGACGCTCACGCTGCCTTCTCTACCTCCGCTCATGCGCGACATCGTCGCGGCCGGCGGGGGGTTGGCGTACTCCAGGCAGCGCGCGGGGCTCTAGACCTTAGGGGTGACCCTTAGGGGACTGACCCTGAGGGGACAGACCACCAGT
>JBBQBW010000479.1:0-2917 GCA_038318025.1 Burkholderiales bacterium
CGCACCGAGCGCCTGCAGGCGCTCGGCCTCGCCCTCCCAGAATGCCTTGCCGCCGGCGTCGGGTGAGCGGCGCAGGATCGCCCGGTAGTAGTGGGTGACCAGCGACTTCTCCGCCTGCCCGGCGAGCGCGATCACGTGCGGGCTTCCAGCCACGTTGGTCGAGAGCGTGAGCGTCGCCGCCACCGGCAGCGCGCTATTCAGCGCGCCGGGCGCCACGGCGGGGGAGAACATCGTGTTGATCGAGCACGATTGCCCCGCGGTGAGTTCGATGCAATTGTTGGACGAGTAGAACTGGCCCGCGCCGATGACACTGTAGAGCGTGAGGACGCCGCCGCCGGAATTGGAGAGCACCACTTCCGTGAGCGCCGTGCTGGTGCCCATCGACTGGCCACCGAAATCGAGCGCGGTCTTGGAGATCGACAGCGACGGCACGCCTTCCGGGGGCGGCGGAGGAAGCCCGCTCGCGGCCTGGTTCACCGTGAAGATGGCGCCGGCCACGGTGACGGTGCCGGTGCGCGCGGTCCCCGCGTTGGCCGCGATCGAGTAGCCGAACGAGCCGGCATTGGTGCTTGCGCCCGTGGTTACGATCCACGGGGCGTTGCTCACCGCGGTCCAGGGGCAGCCGGCGGTGGTGGCGACGGTCACGGTGCCGACGGCCGCGCTGGAGGAGGTGGAACGCGACACGGGAGATACCGTGTGCGAGCAGGTGGTTACGGGCGGTGGGTCGAGCCACTTCGCGATCGCCGGGTAGACCTGGTCGAGGCGGGAGTAGTAGTCCGGCTGCATGGGCGCGGAGCATGACGAGGCCCCGCCCCATAGGCCGCCGCGCAGGCGGTACTCGCCGCCCGCGGCAGTGAAGATGCCGGAGCCGCTGCTGCCGGGCTCGGTGACGCCGCTCGCCCAGCGCGCGACCACGAAGCTGCCCGAGGGAAATCCGGGACCCAGCGTGCCGAAACCGAAGGAGCTGCCGAGGCTCGCCTTCTTCCAGTCGCCCAGGGGATGGTGCACGCCGACCAGCGCGCTGCCGTTGGGCATCGCGGCCGCGTCCCACGCCGAATACACGGCGCCGGCAGGCGGCGAGCCGTTCAGGCGCAGGAAGGCGGCGTCGCTCGCGGTGTTGGCGTAGAGCAGCACCGCGCCCCCCGCCACCTGGCGGTAGGAGGTCGATGTGGCCCCAGCATCGCAGCCGGCGCGGTCGAAGAACCAGTGGGTGGTGAGGGTGGCGGCCGTGGCCGCGGTGCTGATGCAGTGGTTGGCCGTATAGAAGTACGGGGCCAGCGATCCGTCACTCGCGTTGAGCAGCGTTCCGGTGCACAAGTATGAGGAGGCCCCCTCGGTGAACACCATCGCCGCGACCGCACGCGCGGCCTGGCCGAGCGCCGCGTCGGTGGGCGTGCGGCAGATGACGTCCTGCTCGCACTCCCCGGAATTGTCGAACACGCTCCCCAACTTGCCGCCGCGGGGGCTGGCGAAGAGGTGCGCCACTTCCACCAGCGACACTTCGGCGCCTTCGGGGGTGGTGCCGGCCGGCAGGAAGATCTCCACCAGGACGCTGTCGCCCTCGATCACCGGGCTCCAATAGCGGGCCTGGGCCTCAAGCTCGGCGGCCGTGAACGGGCCGTACACCTCGCCTCCGCCACCCGCATCCGTGAACCGGGCTTCGGCACCCGGGGGAAGGCGGGTAGCCGCCAGCGCAACGCGCACTGCGGTGGCCTCCGTGGAGGCCACTTCCCACTGGGCCACCCAGCCCGACCCGATCGGACGCCAATCGGCAGCCTGGCTTTGTGCCGGGTCGCCAAGGGCCCGGCCCACGCCGACCTGGACACGCTTGGGCGCGGGGCCCGCGTTGGCGGCCTTCACCCGCGCGAGGACACCGGCCTCCGGGCGGGGCAGGCGTACCTTCGTCGCTGGCACGTGGCCCTTCGCTGCCCGAAGCTGTTCGACCCGGTGGTCCTGGGCGCTCCCGGGCGCCCACGCCCAAGTGTGCGACTGCGCCAGCGCGTGGCCGGCGACGGCGCAGGCGAGGGTGGCGAGGGCCAGGCGGAGGCGGGAATGGAGGGTCACGAGGGGGCGGTTCGGATCGAGGGGCGACTCCGAATTTTACTGAACGCCCCGGCGCGAAACCTCCAATGCTTCAAATGAAAGGCAGGGTTGGGGGTCCGATCGGCACGGTACTCTTCAGACTATGGTTGAACTTGACGGGCCATATATTTGAACCGAAAAGAAATTGCGATTTCAGGTGCTATTTTCAAGCTACGGGGGTTTGGGTTAAAATCGACCCCTCTGTAGGAATTCAGGGAAACTGTTGTCGTGATGAGTCCGATCCGTATGTCAGTCGCCGCCGCCGCCCTTGTCGTGCTCGCCCTCGCGCGCCCGGCCATGGCCGATATCTTTTCCTACAAGGATGAGCGTGGGGTGGTGCACTTCACGAACATCAATCCCCAGGACAAGCGCTGGAAGCTGGTGCGCAAGGAAGAGGTCCGCCCCTCCACCGGCGCGCCCGTCGTCGGCGGCAACCGCGGCATCGGCGGCCTGTTCATGCCGGCGCAAGCGGACATCCTGCGCTACTCGTCGCTGATCGATGCCGCCAGCAAGAGCCACGGCGTTGACTCGGCGCTGGTCCACGCGGTGATCACGGCGGAGTCGGGCTACAACGCCCGCGCGCTCTCCCGCGCCGGCGCCCAGGGCCTGATGCAACTCATGCCCGACACCGCCCGCCGCTTCGGCGTGCAGAACAGCTGGGACCCGGCCGAGAACATCAACGGCGGGGTGAAGTACTTGAAGGAGCTGATCGCGATGTTCGACGGCAACCTCGAGCTCGCCGTCGCCGCCTACAACGCGGGCGAGAATGCCGTCATCCGCCACGGCCGCAAAATCCCCCCCTACGCCGAGACCGTGCACTACGTGCCCAAGGTCC
>JBBQBW010000480.1:0-2915 GCA_038318025.1 Burkholderiales bacterium
CGTTGGGGGCGTTGTGGGCATGCCGATTCCGGATGGCGCCATGGCCGACGCGGGCGGCGGGGTGGGTGCGGCCGGCGGGCGCAGCGGCCCGGCCGTGGCAAGGCTTTTGGGAGCCAGGGTCTGGATCGAATACCAAACATAGGCCCCGGCGGCGATCACGATCACGGCGATCGCGCCTAGCGCCGCGAGGAGCGCGCCCTTCCGGCCGCCCTCGGCGGCGGCGGCGGGGCGGGTGGCAGCCTTGGCGTCGAACACCGCCTGGGCGGCCTGCGCATCCGATCGCGCGGCGACCCCGGCCGAGGCGGCGATCGGCTGCAGCTCGAGGTTCGGCGCGTTCGCCGCCTGCATCGAGGCGGTGGTGTGCGGCGCCGCCGGCGGGGGCGATTCGGCCTGGCGCGCGAGCTTTTCCTGCTCCGCGCGCTTCAACGCGTCGAGCAGCAGGCTCATCGACGGCCCTGAGGGATCGGCTCGGGGACGACCGGGGCCGGATCCAGGCGCAGCGGCTCGCCGCGTTCCAGGCGGCGTAACTTCTCCTGGAACTCCGGCAGCGGCGGATGCGTGTCACGGAAGAAATCATCGGCGGGCAGGTAGCGACGGTAGGCCGCGAGGTCCCCCTCGACGCTGGCGTCGCGGATCACCACCGGGCGCAGGAAGATCACCAGCTCGCGCTTCGAGGAAGTGTCGTCGCGGAAGCTCACCGCGTCGCCGAACACCGGGATGCGCGAGAGGATCGGCAGGCCACCGCGGCTGCCGACGAAGCTGTCTTCCATCAGCCCGCCGAGGATCGCGGTGCTGCCGCTGGGAACGCGCAGCACGCTCTCGAATTCGCGCGAGCGGATCACGGGGACGCGGTTCTGCACGTTGGCGCGGGCGAGCTCGGGGTTCGGGTCGAGGACCTCGTCCACCTTGGTGGTGATGGTGGGCCGCACGTTGAGGACCACCACGTCGGTGTCGGCGATCTGGGGCGTCACGTTCATCACGAAGCCCACCGGCACCAGCTGGGGGCTGGTCTTCACCGTGGCGGGGCTCAGCACCGTCCCCGTGGAGCTGAAGGTGGCCGGCGTCACGTCGACGGTGAAGTACACCAGGTTGTCGACCACCTTGAGGATCGCGGTCTGGTTGTTGACCGCCATGATCCGCGGGCTGGAGAGCACCCGCGTGCTGCCGAACGTGTCGAGCAGCTTCACGGTGCTGCTGATGTTCCCGCCCGCGGCAGCGTTCGGGTTGCTGTACTGGACCGAGAAGAAGGGATTGGTGGGGACCGCCAGGTCGCCGGTGATGAGCTGCTGACGAAAGCTGTAGCCGAGCCCGTTCAGGCCCAGCGCGGCCCAGTCCACTCCCGATTGGTACCGGTCGTTCAGGCGGATCTCGACCACGGTCGCCTCGATCAGCACCTGCCGCCGCGCCGAGCTGAGGACCTGCTGCAGGAATTCGGAGACCTTCTCGTGCTGCCGCGAGGTTCCCCGGACCGAGACGATCCCGGACTCCGCGTTGACGATGACCGAAGCGGCCTCGCGAAACGTGAGCCGCTGCTCCACGAACTCGCTCTGTTCGCGGCTGGCGGTCTCTCCAGGGTTCTCGACGGCGGTGCCGCTGCGGGTCGTCGTGCTGCGACCGGTGCGGGGCGCGGCGATGGTGCGCGACTGGTTGGTGGCGATCGCGGACTGGCCGCGATTCTGCACGAACGTCTCGCTGCTCCCCTCCGGCAGCAGCTTGTCGGTCTCGCGCAGCATCTCCTTCAGGTTGCGCTCGAGGGTTTCCCAGAAGCGGTTGCGCCCGACGTTGTCCACCTTGAGGAGCGAGCTGTTCTGGGCGGTCGAGGTCCCGCCCCCGGCGCTGGCGCTCGGCGGGGCGACAACCTGGTTCTGCACGCCGATCGTCCCGGACACGTCGCGCGCCATGTTGACGTAGTCGACCTTGTAGCTGCGCAGGAACGGCGTGTCGGGCATCACCGTGATGGTGTCGCCATCGGCTTCCCAGCGCAGGTCCACCTGGCGCGCGATGCGCGTGAGGATCTGCTTCAGGGTCTGGTCGATGGCATTGAGGTTCACGCTGCCCTCGATGCCCGGGTGGATGTCGAAATTGATGCGGGTCTCGCGCGCCATCGCCATCAATACCTCGCGGACCGGCTGGTTGGCGACGACCACGGAGTACTTCACCTCCGACTCGCGCGCCTCGGGCGGAGGCGGCAGCGGCACGGCACGCACTGGCTTGGGGATGGAAACCGGGGCGATGGCCGGCTGGAGGTGGCCCTCCGGTTTGGCGATCGGCTGGGCGCCGCATCCGGCGAGCAGCAATGTCACCGCTGCACCCGCTCCGAGAGCTTGGGCACGTTGGGAGAAATATGTCGTAAGTGTTTGTTTTATGGAGAAAACCATCCCTGCCTGCCTTTATAGCGTTTTCACGTCGGGAACGCAATGAAAAATCCCCATTTCCACGGGTAGGATTCCGTGCAAATCGCGCAACCGGGGGAGCTCAGCGGCGCTCGGAGCGCCGGACGTCTTCGCGCACCCCGTCCAGGAGGCGAACGTAGGGGCGGAACTGTCGCAGGCCTTCGGGCAGCGCGGCAAGCGCGGCGTTGGCCTCCACGCGATCGCCGTAGGCGCCGAGCAGCACGTGGACGCGCGGGGACTCCGGCGCGCCCGTTTCCACGAGGTAGATCTGGTCGGGCGAAACCGTCCGGGCGGCCTCGCCGAGGTATTGCTTGAGGTAGGCGCGCTCGCGGCCGTCGGTGAGCATCAGCTGCACCGAATAGCGCGACTTGCCCGGCTCGGCGAGGAGCTCCCGGCCCGCGGCGAGGCGCGCGGCCACTCCGGTTGCGGGCGCAGCGGCCTGAGTCGCCGCGGGAGCCGGGGCGGGTGCGGACGGTGCCGGCGCATTGGCAGCGGCCGGTGGGACGGCAGGCGGGGAAGCGG
>JBBQBW010000481.1:0-2914 GCA_038318025.1 Burkholderiales bacterium
GGTGTACCTCGCGGGACTCACCTTCAAGTGGATCCTCGAGCGCGGCGGCCTCGCCGGCATGGAGGCGATGAACGTGAAGAAGGCCGCACTCCTCTACGGCTACATCGACGCCCAGGACTTCTACTCCAACCCGGTGGCGAAGGAAGACCGCTCGCGCATGAACGTGCCATTCACGCTGCGCGACCCGGGGCTCGACGCGAAATTCCTCGAGGGAGCCGAGGCGCGCGGCCTTTCGGCCCTGAAGGGGCACCGCTCCGTGGGCGGGATGCGCGCCTCGATCTACAACGCCATGCCGCTGGAAGGCGTCGAGGCGCTGGTCGAATACCTGGAAGAATTCCGCCGGCAGCACGGCTGATGACGGCGCGCTTCCGCGTCGCGGTCTACAACTCGGTGTCGCCGCGCGGCCTGCAGCGGCTGCCCGCCGCCGTGTTCGCCGTGGGCAAGGCGCTCGCCGAGCCCGATGCAATCCTGCTGCGCTCCCACGTCCTCGCCGAAGCCGACATCGGTCCCACGGTGAAGGCCGTGGGCCGTTGCGGGACCGGCGTGAACAACATCCCCGTCGAGGCCCTCACGCGGCGCGGCGTGCCGGTGTTCAACGCCCCGGGCGCCAACGCCAACGCGGTGAAGGAGCTGGTGCTTGCCGCGATCCTCGCCTCGGCGCGCAACCTGGTGCCGGCCGCTGCCTATGTCCAGTCCCTCGCGCCCGGGGCCGATTTCGAGGCGCGGGTGGAGGAGGGCAAGCGCCAGTTCGCGGGCTTCGAGTTGCCGGGGCGCACGCTCGGAGTCGTGGGGCTGGGCGCCGTCGGCGGGATGGTGGCCGATACCGCCATCAAGCTCGGCATGAAAGTGGTGGGCTACGACCCCGAGATCACCGTGGACAACGCGTGGCGCCTGCCCTCGGCGGTGCGCCGCGCCGAGTCGATCGACGAGGTGCTGAAGGCCGCCGACTTCGTGACGCTGCACCTGCCACTGGTCGATGCCACCCGCAATCTCATCGACGCGAAGCGCCTCGCCCACGTGAGGCGCGGCCTCACGCTCCTCAACTTCGCGCGCGACGCGATCGTCGACGAAGAAGCGGTGGTCGCGTCGCTCGCCGACAAGCGCCTCGGCCGCTACGTCACCGACTTCCCGAGCCCGCGGCTGCGAGGCCATCCGCAGGTGCTGGCGCTGCCGCACCTGGGCGCCTCCACCGAGGAGGCCGAGGAGAACTGCGCGCTGATGGTGGTGGACCAGCTGCGCGCCTTCCTCGAGGAGGGCGCGATCCGCAACGCGGTGAACTTTCCCGCGGTGGAGATGGCGCGCGAATCCCCGCACCGCATCGCCATCGCCAACGCAAACGTGCCCAACATGCTCGGACAGATTTCGACTACGATGGCTCAGGCTGGCCTCAACATCCACAACATGGTCAACAAGTCGCGAGGGCAGATGGCGTACACGCTCGTCGACCTCGACAGCGCCGCCGCCCCGGAAGTGGTCGAGCGCATCGCGCGCATCCCCGGAGTGCTTTCGGTCCGCTCGCTCGCGCAGCCCGCGATCGCCGCTCCATGAGCGAAGCGCCGAAGCCCCCCCCGCCCGAAGGCGAGCTCGCCCGCCTGCGCGACGCCATCGACCGTGTCGACGACCGCATCCTCGAGGCCCTGAGCGAGCGCGCCCGACTCGCGCGCGCCGTGGGCTCGCTCAAGGTGGGCCAGGCCTATCGCCCCGAGCGCGAGGCGCAGGTGCTGCTGCGCATCAAGGAGCGCAATCCCGGACCGCTTTCCGGCGAAACCGTGGCGCTCCTCTTCCGCGAGATGATGTCGGCGTGCCTCGCGCTCGAGCGCCCGATCAGCGTCGCCTACCTCGGGCCGCGCGGCACCTTCAGCGAGCGCGCGGCCACCAAGCATTTCGGCCTCGCCGCCGAGGCACTCCCCACCGCCTCGATCGACGAGGTGTTCCGCTCGGTCGAGTCGGGCGCGGCGGACTTCGGCGTGGTGCCGGTGGAGAACTCCACCGAGGGCGCCGTCGGCCGCTCCCTAGACCTCATGCCCAGCACGTCGATGAAGGTCTGCGGCGAGGTGATCGTGCGCATCCACCACAACCTCATGGCGAAGGCGGTCCCCGAGGAGCTCTCCGCCCTCAGGCGCGTGTTCTCCCACGGCCAGTCGCTGGGCCAGTGCCACGAATGGCTCAATGCCAACCTGCCGCACGCCGAGCGCGTGGCGGTGGCGAGCAATGCCGAGGCGGCGCGGCGCGCCTCCCAGGAGCCGCATTCCGCGGCGGTCGCCGGCGAGATGGCGGCCGCGCACTACGGGCTTACCATCCTCCACGCCAACATCGAGGACGAGCCCAACAACACCACGCGTTTCCTGATCCTGGGCGACTACCAGCCGAAGCCTTCGGCGCGCGACAAGACGTCGCTGGTGCTCTCGGCGCGCAACCGCGCGGGCGCGGTCTACGAGATGCTCACGCCCTTCGCCAAGCGCGGCGTGTCGATGACCAAGTTCGAGTCGCGGCCCTCGCGTGTGGCGCTGTGGGACTACCTCTTCTTCGTCGACATCGAGGGCCATCGCGACGACCCGCAGGTGGCCGAGGCGCTGGAGGAGGTGGGCCGCATCGCCGGCTACATCAAGGTGCTGGGTTCCTACCCGGTGGCGGTGCTGTGATGGAGGGCGCGCGGCGCGCGGCGGACGAAGCGAGGAATGCCATGGAACTGAAGCAACTGGCCCCGGCCAACGTGCGCGGCATCGCGCCCTACGTGCCCGGCAAGCCCATCGCCGAGACGGCGCGCGAGCTGGGGCTGGACGAGGCGAGCATCCTCAAGATGGCGTCCAACGAGAGCCCGCTCGGCGCCTCGCCCAAGGCGCTTGCGGCGATCCGCGGCGCGCTGGACGTGCTCCACTACTACCCCGACGGCGGCGGCTACGACCTGAAGGCG
>JBBQBW010000482.1:0-2914 GCA_038318025.1 Burkholderiales bacterium
CAGGTCTATTCAGCGCCGGTGACCGTCTGCCGGTAGAAGGATCAAATAGATCAACCATTTGCATGTGAGGGCGCTCGCCCAAGCGCTCCCTCCACCCCTGGACTTTGGGTGCAGCAACGGGTTGCTGGGTGACCCTTCTCGATGCTAGAATCTAATGCTTTGATTCTTCAACCGAGATTAGAGACTGCCATGGCCCGCGTTTGCCAAGTAACGGGGAAGGCCCCCCGAGTCGGACACCACGTGTCCCACGCGAACAACAAGACCAAGCGTCGTTACCTCCCGAACCTCCAGTACCGCAGGTTCTGGGTCGAGAGCGAGAACCGCTGGGTCAAGATGCGCCTGACCAATGCGGGGCTGCGCCTCATCGACAAGAAGGGCATCGATGTCGTGCTGGTCGACATGCGCGCCCGCGGCGAAAAGGTCTGAGGTGAACCATGCGTGAAAAAATCAAGCTCGAGTCGTCGGCCGGTACCGGCCACTTCTACACCACGACCAAGAACAAGCGCACGATGCCGGACAAGCTCGAGATCAAGAAGTACGATCCCGTGGCGCGCAAGCACGTCGCTTACAAAGAGACCAAGCTGAAGTAGTCGGGAAGCGGGAACGATATTGGAGCGGACTCGCGCCGCTCAACATCGGCAGGCAGGAACAAACCCCACCTCGGTGGGGTTTTTCGTTTGAGGTTTCGAGGGTTGGCGCGCGTCGCGAGCGCATTCAAATCAATCCGCGCTCCGCGAAAGACAGGCATGCTCCCGGCGCCACGATGAAGTGGTCCAGCACCTTGACGTCCACCAGCGCCAGCGCCTCTGCCAGCGTGCGGGTGAGCGCCTGGTCCTGGAGGCTGGGCTCGGCGACACCGGAGGGATGGTTGTGCGCGAGGATCAGCGCCGCCGCGTTGTGCCCGAGCGCGTGCTTGACCACCTCCCGCGGGTAGACACTGGTCTGCGTGAGCGTGCCGCGGAACAGTTCCTCCGCCGCGATCACGCGGTTCTGCGCATCGAGGAAGACGCAGTAGAACGCCTCGTGCGCGAGGTGCTGCATGTGGAGCCGCAGGTAGCCGCGCACCGCAGCGGGCGAGGCCAGCGAATCACGCGCGCGCATCTCCTCGGCCAGCGCCCTGCGCGCCATCTCCATCACCGCCGCGATCTTCGCGTAACGTGCCGCCCCCACGCCGGGGAGCGGGGCCAGCTCGCGCTGGCTGGCGGCGAGCACTCGCGACAGGTGCCCGAACCGCTCCAGCAGGCCGCGCGCGATGTCCAGGGCGCTGTGGCCGGGGATGCCGGTGCCGAGGCACACCGCGACCAGCTCCGCATCCGAGAGCGCGTGCGCGCCCTGCGTGAGCAATCGCTCCCTCGGCCGCTCGGAGAGCGGCCATTGCGCCATGGACATGCGGGCCTCCGACGTGCGTAAAATGTCTTTATGGACAAGGTCTTGAAACGCCGTGTGTTGCTCGGGGTGACGGGCGGGATTGCCGCGTACAAAGTGGCGGAACTCGCGCGCCTGCTGCAGAGGAACAACGTGGAGGTGCAGGTCGCGATGACCGAGGCGGCGACAAAATTCGTTGGCCCCGCCACCTTCCAGGCGCTTACCGGCAAGCCCGTGGTGACCGACCTCTGGGACGCGAGCTTCCCCAACGCCATGGCGCACATCGAGTTGTCGCGCGGTGTCGAGGCGATCGTCATCGCACCGGCATCGACCGATTTCCTCGCCAAGCTCGCCCACGGCATCGCCGACGACCTCCTCTCGACCACCTGTGTGGCCCGCAGCTGCCCGCTGCTGGTGGCGCCGGCGATGAACGTGGAGATGTGGGAGAACGCCGCCACCCAGCGCAACGTGGCCCAACTGCGCGGCGACGGCGTCGTGTTCCTCGGCCCCGCCGCCGGCGACCAGGCGTGCGGCGAGGTGGGCATGGGGCGCATGCAGGAGGCCGAGGAGCTGCTCGCCGGCATCCTCGCCTTCCTCGCGCCGAAGCAGCTCGCGGGGCGCAAGGTGGTCGTGACCGCCGGGCCCACGTTCGAGGCCATCGACACCGTGCGCGGCATCACCAACCTGAGCTCCGGGAAGATGGGCTTCGCGCTGGCCGAAGCGGCGATGTCGCTCGGCGCCGATGTGACACTCATCAGCGGCCCCACGGCGCTCACGCCGCCGTCGGCCTCGCACTTCGTCTATGCCACCAGCGCCGCGGAAATGATGAATGCGGTGAAGGCCCACGTGGCCGGCGCGGACTTCTTCCTCAGCGTCGCCGCCGTGGCGGACTACACGCCGGTCGCGGCCGTCACGCGCAAGCTCAAGAAATCCGCCGAGCCGATGGAGCTGAAGCTCAAGCCCACCGAGGACATCCTCTCGTACGTGGCGGCCCTCCCGAGCGGTCCCTTCTGCGTGGGCTTCGCCGCCGAGAGCGAGAACCTCGCCGACTACGCGCAGGCCAAGAGGGCCCGCAAGAAGATCCCGATGATCGTCGCCAACCTGGTGCAGAACGCCATCGGCCGCGACGAGAACGAAGTCACGATCTACGACGACGCCGGCGCGCACCACCTGCCGCGCTCGCCCAAGCTGAAGATCGCGCACGCCATCCTCGCCCATGCATTGGCGCTCGAGGCGTCGCGGCAGCGTGCGGTCCGTCCCACCCCCGCCAGGCAGCCTTCCTGAACCGACCCTCCACCGACCCTCTCCCCAACCCTCTCCCAAGGCAGAGGGAGCAAGCGTGGGACGGGGTTTCGCGAATGGTTACGCCCATCCAATGAAAACGCTGGATATCAAGATCCTCGACGAGAGGATCCGGACGCAATTGCCCGCCTATGGCACGCCGGGCGCCGCGGGCCTCGACCTGCGCGCCTGCATCGACGCCCCGCTCACCCTCGAGCCCGGCCAGGCGCACCTCATTCCCACGGGGCTCGCGATCCACCTCGCCGAC
>JBBQBW010000483.1:0-2909 GCA_038318025.1 Burkholderiales bacterium
TCTGCCCAGCTGCGCGTGCTGGAGGGAGCGGAGATGCGCGTGCAGTACCTCGCCTTCGACCTGCATCGCGACGAGCTGCTCTACGGCAGCGAGAAGCGTAAGAACCCGTTCAAGGACCTGCGCGTGCGCCAGGCCGTGGCCCACGCCATCGACGGCGACGCGATCCGGCTGAAGGTGATGCGCGGGCTCGCCCGGCCCGCGGGCTCCCTCATCACCGAGCTGGTGGCGGGCTACCATCCCGATGCGGACCAGCGCCTGCCGCACGATCGCGAGCGGGCGAGGAAACTGCTCGCGGAAGCGGGATACCCCAGCGGATTCGACGTCGTGCTCGACTGCGGCAACAACCAGCCCGCCATGGACATCTGCCAGGCCGTGGCGCCGATGCTGGCGCAGGTCGGCATCCGCGCGCGGCCCAACATCATCGTGCAGTCGAGCTTCTTCCCCAAGCTGGAGAAGTACGATACCAGCTTCTACCTGCTCTCCTGGGGGGGCGGCGTGACTTCGGACGCGCTCTATACGCTCAACGCCCTGCTCCATTCGGTCAGCGGCAAGGGCGAGGGCGACTTCAACATGGGCCGCTACTCCAACCCCGAGGTCGACCGCCTGATCGCGCAGGTGAAGACCGAGGGCGACACGGCGAAGCGCAACGAGGCGATCCGCCGCGTGCTGGTGGCCGCGAACCAGGACCTCCCGATCGTGGCACTGCACCAGCCGCTCATCCCGTGGGCGATGCGCAGGAACGTCGAGACCTGGTTCTCGCCGATCAACACGGTGTTCTTCCACCTGACGCGGGTGAACTGATGGCCCTCCCCCCGGCCCTCTCCCAAGGCAGAGGCAGCTGACATGCTGGCCTTCGTGATCCGCCGCCTCCTCCAGGCCATCCTCGTGATGCTGGTGGTGGGGTTCATCGCCTTCTCGCTCTTCAACTTCGTGGGCGACCCGGTGGCGCTGATGCTGCCCCCCGAGGCCACGGCCGCCGACCGCGAGGCGATGCGCGGCGTGCTGGGCCTGGACAAGCCGTTCTACGTGCAGTTCGCGACCTTCATCACCAACGCGGTGCAAGGCAACTTCGGCATTTCGCTGCGCCTCGGGCGCCCGGTATCGACGTTGCTCGTCGAGCGCCTGCCCGCGACCCTCGAGCTCGCCTTCACCGCGGCGATGATCGGCCTCGTGATCGGCATCCCGGCGGGCGTGTACACCGCGCTGCGCCGCGATTCGTGGACCTCGCGGGCGCTGCTCACCACCTCGCTCATCGGCGTGTCCCTGCCGAACTTCCTGATCGGCATCTTCCTCATCCTCATCTTCGCGGTGTGGCTGGGGCTCCTGCCCTCCTTCGGGCGCGGCGACACCACCCAGCTCGGATTCTGGAGCACGGGGCTGCTCACCACCTCGGGCCTGAAGGCGCTGGTGCTGCCGGCGGTGACGCTCGGCTTCTTCCCCGTGACCCTCATCATGCGGCTGGTGCGCGCCGAAATGCTCGAGGTGCTGCGCACCGACTACATCAAGTTCGCGCGCGCCCGCGGCCTCTCGGACCGCAGCGTCCACTTCGGCCACGCGCTCAAGAACACGCTGGTGCCGGTGATCACCATCACCGGGCTCCAGCTGGGCGGCATCATCGCCTTCGCCATCATCACCGAGACCGTGTTCCAGTGGCCGGGCATGGGGCTCCTCTTCATCCAGGCGGTGCAGTTCGCCGACATCCCGGTGATGGCGGCGTACCTCTGCCTCATCGGCCTCATCTTCGTGGTGATCAACCTGATCGTCGACATGCTCTACTACGTCGTCGATCCGCGCCTGCGCGTCGAGCGCGCCGGCGGAGGACATTGATGAACGCACAGGTCGACACCCTCGCGAAGGTGGATCCGAAGCCCTCGCCGGGCCCGCTGCGCCGCTTCCTCTCCGGCGACGTGGCCTACAGTTTCCGGCGCTCGCCGCTGGTGATGCTGGCGCTCGCCGTCACCCTGCTCTGCTTCGGCTCCGCGCTCTTCGCGCCCTGGGTGGCGCCGCACAATCCGTTCGACCTGCGCACGTTGAACCTGCTGGAGGCCTTCACGCCGCCGGCCTTCATCGAGAAGGGCACCGCCAGGTTCCTGCTCGGCACCGACGACCAGGGGCGCGACATCCTCTCGGCGATCATCTACGGCTCGCGCATGTCGCTGCTGGTGGGCCTGCTGGCCACGATGCTGGCGATGGTGATCGGCGTGACCCTCGGCCTCATCAGCGGTTACATGGGCGGCAAGGTCGACGCGTTCATCATGCGCGTGGCCGACATCCAGCTGTCGTTCCCGGCGATCCTGATCGCGCTCCTCGTCGATGGCGTGGCGCGCGCCGCCCTCCCCCGCGAGATGCACGACCAGATGGCGCTCTACGTGCTGGTGATCGCCATCGCCGCCTCCGGGTGGGTGCGATACGCGCGCACGGTGCGCGGGTCCACCCTGGTGGAGCGCAACAAGGAATACGTGCAAGCCGCGCGGGTCATCGGCCGCCACCCGCTCGCGATCATGTTCACCCACGTGCTGCCCAACGCGTTGGGGCCGGTGCTGGTTCTGGTGACGCTGCACATCGGCGAAGCCATCATCACCGAGGCGACGCTCTCGTTCCTGGGCGTGGGCGTGCCGCCGACGCAGCCTTCGCTGGGCACCCTGATCCGCATCGGCAACGACTTCCTGTTCTCGGGCGAGTGGTGGATCACGGTGTTCCCCGGCGTGGCGCTGGTGGCCCTGGTGCTCTCGATCAACGTGCTGGGGGACTGGTTGCGGGACGCGATCAATCCGAGGCTGCGATGAGCGAAGGGCGACCCACTCCCCGGGCCACTCCCAAGGGGGAGGGGGAAAAGCGGCCCACGACCACACCCAGGCCGGAGCCCCAGGGAGCGGGGGCACAAAAACAGGAGGTGTAGAAACACCCCG